>JANOXY010000843.1:0-4518 GCA_031418675.1 Pseudomonadota bacterium | reverse complement strand
TGGCGCGCAGCGCGGTGCTGGGGCAGGCTGCCAAGATGTCGCACCTGCTTATAGCCCAAGCGCCGGCGTCTGTCGGTGCGTGGGGGCCGAGGATGACATGGCGCGGAAAGCCTTTATCAAGGGCGCGGCGCTGGCCGGTGTGCGAATGAATTCGCACCTACAGAAGATTGCTGAATCCCGCCTGTAGGTGCGAATTTATTCGCACATTGCGCAGCCCCGCGAGGCTTTCAAGCAGGTGGTGGTCGAGGGCGTGCGTTTGCCCATGGGCATGCCGCGTTTCACCGACTTCACCGACAAAGAAATCGACGGTCTCATGCACTATCTGCGCGCCATGGCGCGCAGCGCGGTGCTGGGGCAGGCTGCCAAGATGTCGCACCTGCTTATAGCCCAAGCGCCGGCGTCTGTCGGTGCGTGGGGGCCGAGGATGACATGGCGCGGAAAGCCTTTATCATGGGTGCCGCGCTGGGCGGTGTGCGAATGAATTCGCACCTACAGAAGATTGCTGAATCCCGCCTGTAGGTGCGAATTTATTCGCACATTGCCAACCGCACATTCCATCGCTATCAACGCAGCGCGTTTTTCGCCTCAATCTCGCAAAGGACAGTCATCACGCTATGGCACAGTACGTATTTCAAATGCATCGGGTCGGCAAGGTCGTGCCACCCAAGCGCCACATCTTGCGCGACATTTCGCTCAGCTTTTATCCCGGCGCCAAGATCGGGGTGCTGGGCCTGAACGGCTCGGGCAAGTCCACGCTGTTGCGCATCATGGCCGGCATCGACAAAGAAATCGAAGGCGAGGCCACGCCGCTGAAGGGTTTGAAGATCGGTTATCTGGCACAGGAACCGCAGCTCGACGTGAGCAAGAGCGTGCGTGGCAACGTCGAGGAGGGCCTGGGCGAGACCATCAAGCTGCTGGAGCGCTTCAACGAAGTCAGCATGAAATTCGCCGAGCCCATGACCGACGACGAAATGAATGCGCTGCTGGAAGAGCAGGGCGAGCTGCAGAATAAGATTGATGCAGTCGGCGGTTGGGAAGTTGAGCGTAAGCTCGAAATCGCCGCCGATGCGCTGCGCCTGCCAGCCTGGGATGCCGACGTCAGCAAGCTCTCGGGTGGCGAGCGACGACGTGTTGCGCTGTGTCGTCTGTTGTTGTCCGAGCCGGAAATGCTGCTGCTGGACGAGCCCACCAACCACCTCGACGCCGAATCCGTCGCGTGGTTGGAACGGTATCTGGAAAAATATCCGGGCACGGTGGTGGCAGTGACCCACGATCGTTATTTCCTCGACAATGTCGCCGGCTGGATCCTGGAATTGGATCGTGGCCACGGTATTCCCTGGGAAGGAAATTATTCTTCCTGGCTGGAGCAGAAGGACGCGCGTCTCAAGCAGGAGGAGCGCGAACAGGCCGCCCATAAAAAGACCATTTCTGCGGAATTGGAATGGGTGCGCAGTAATGCCAAAGGCCGTCAGGCCAAGAGTCGTGCCCGTCTGGCGCGCTTTGAGGATCTGCAGTCCAAAGAATTCCAGGCGCGTAACGAAACCAACGAAATTTATATCCCACCGGGGCCGCGGCTGGGCGATATCGTGATCGAAGCGACAGATCTGAAGAAGAGCTTCGGCGAGCGCATGTTGTTCGAAGACTTCAGCTTCAACTTGCCGCCGGGTGGCATCGTCGGCGTGATTGGTGCAAACGGTGCGGGTAAATCAACCTTGTTCAAGATGATGACCGGGCAGGAGCAAGCCGATGCCGGCACGATCCGGGTTGGAGAGACGGTCAAGTTTGCTTTTGTCGACCAGAGTCGTGATTCCCTGAACGACAAGAACACTGTGTGGCAGGAGATCTCCGGTGGGCAGGACATCCTGCGCATTGAAGATTACGAGGTGCAATCACGCTCCTATTGTGGACGCTTCAATTTCAGGGGCGGTGATCAGCAGAAACACATTGGCCAGTTATCGGGTGGTGAGCGCAATCGTGTGCATCTGGCCAAAGTGCTGCTGACCGGTGGCAATGTGTTGTTGCTCGACGAGCCGACCAATGATCTCGATATTGAAACTTTGCGGGCCTTGGAGGAAGCGCTGCTGAACTTCCCTGGTTGTGCCGTGGTGATCTCGCACGATCGCTGGTTCCTCGATCGCATTGCGACCCACATCATGGCTTTCGAGGGCGACTCCCATGTGGAGTGGTTCCCGGGCAACTACGCAGACTACGAAGCCGATCGCCGCCGGCGCCTGGGCGATGATGCGGACAAACCCCATCGCATTAAATTCAAGCCGGTGACGCGCTGAGCGTCGCACCTTGAACCTCGCCTAGCGCAAAGCGCTCCTCACCTCTGGTCCTGGCGTAAGAGGGCCGGGGTGAGGGCCGCGCACTGTGACGCTGTTGCAGCCCTTGATCTGCACGCCCTTGTCAGGCGTCGTTACCACCCGGCGTATGCGTACCCGGCAAAGGTGGTACGGGCTGCGGTGGTATGTCGGTGTCGTCTTCGTGCACGTCGACAACACCACGACCGACAAAGCTGTGTTGCCGGCTATAGAGAAAATAGACCACCAGGCCGAGCATGGCCCAGCCCAGAAACATCATCTTGGTTTCGTAGCCGAGGGAAATAAACAAATAAACGCAGCCGACAATGGCGAGCGGCGCTGTGATGCCGACCGCCGGCGTGCGGAATGGGCGGCGGCGCGTGGGGTCGGTACGACGCAACATCAGGACGGCTATCGACACCGCAGCGAAGGCAAACAGCGTGCCGCTGTTGGAAATGTCCGCCAGCTTGCCGACCGGAAAGAAGGCGGCAAAAAGGGCAACAAAAATCCCGGTGATAATGGTGATGACGTGGGGCGTATGGAAGCGCGGGTGGATACGTGAGAAGACTTCGGGCAAGAGGCCGTCGCGACTCATGACAAAGAAGATGCGGGTCTGACCAAACATCATCATCAGGATCACCGACGGCAGTGCGAGTCCGGCGGCGAGACCGATGAGATTGCCGACCTGGGGCCAGCCGATGGTGCGCAGGGTCCAGGCCAACGCTTCCTTGGAGCACACCACCGCGCCATCGTTGATGGTGGCGCATTGTTTTGCCAGTTCCATGCTGCCGGGTGAGAGCACTTCACCCGCCGCACCGGCGACCGGTTGTGCGCCCACGCTGCCGATGACACCGGCCGCCACCAGCAGATAGAACACTGTGCAAATGC
Source organism: Pseudomonadota bacterium (assembly GCA_031418675.1). Classification (GTDB taxonomy): domain Bacteria; phylum Pseudomonadota; class Gammaproteobacteria; genus JADJYF01. The sequence continues at coordinate 1,327 of JANOXY010000843.1, read as the reverse complement.
CGAGCGAGCCGATGAGGCCAATGGGCATGTTGCGCTGAGGGTTCTGGGTTTCCTCGGCCGCCGTTGAGACCGCGTCGAAGCCCACAAAGGCGAAAAAAATCGAGGCCGCCGCAGCCGAAATGCCGGCAAAGCCCAGCGGTGCAAACGGTGTGAAATTCTCCATTTGTATGACCGGTACTGCGAGCGCGATGAAGACCGCCAGGGCACTGACCTTGACCGCCACCAGCACGGCATTGACCGCCGCGCTTTCGCGTGTACCTATCACCAGCAACCAGGTCACGAGAGCCGCAATACCCATCGCAGGTAGATTAACCAGGCCACCATCGTAGGGGCCGCGCACCAGGGCATTGGGGATGTCGATGTGCAAGGCATGTTCGATAAGGCCCACAACATAACCGGACCAGCCTACCGAGACGGCGCCGGCCGCTACGGCGTATTCAAGGATCAATGCCCAGCCCACCAGCCACGCGATCAGCTCGCCCATCACGGCATAACTATAGGTGTAAGCCGAGCCGGAGACCGGCACCATGGCCGCCATTTCGGCATAACACAGGGCGGCAACCGCACACACCACCCCGGCTATTACGAAGCTCGCCATCATGCCGGGCCCGGCCTTTTGCGCGGCTTCTGCCGTTAATACAAAGATGCCCGTGCCGATCACGGCGCCGATGCCGAGCATGGTCAGCTGAAAGGCACCCAAGGAGCGATGCAGGGACTTTTTGTGTGCCGTAGCAAGGATAGCGTCCAGGGATTTAATGCGGCCAAAAATCATTGCGCAGACCTTTGTATCTAGTGCTTGAGCATCATAGCGAGATAAGCGACGTACAGGATGCCGTTCAGCGCCACGTGCCAAACTTTTATCTGCCCGCTGCGGGTAATGCACAACATCCACAGACCAGCAACATAGGTGGCAACGATGCCGCCGAGGATCTCGTCGTTGGCGACCCAGGGCGTGATGATCAGAGCGAGGGCCGGCAGCAGGCCGCCTTGAAACAGCATTGCGTCGGTGCTGTTGCCAAAAGCCAAGGTATCGCGCCCGCGGCGCATCCGGAACAGGCGCGCGTGGGCGATCGTGCCATGGCCGTCTTCAACCAGTTGGGCCGCAGCCGACCGTTGAGACCACGCTTGTTGGGCACCGACAGCGCCATCAGCGACCAACTGAGGGTTGATACCGTTAGCGGCGCACCAAGCGTATGGCACGGTCTGCACCACCAGCCATCATAGCGACCAGCGGCACCATGCTTTCGGCCATGGCGGCGCCGATCGCCGCGAACATGGAGCCGGTGACCCCCTGCGAGATACCCTGGTGTTCACGGAGATGTTCAAG
>JANOXY010000842.1:0-3434 GCA_031418675.1 Pseudomonadota bacterium | reverse complement strand
CTACGTCACGCACGATCAAACCGAGGCCATGACGACCATCGATGTCAACACCGGTGGATTTGTTGGCCACCGCAATCTCGAAGAAACCATCTTCAAGACCAATCTTGAAGCAGCGCAGGCCATCGCTCGTCAGCTGCGGGTGCGCAACCTCGGCGGTATCATCATTATCGACTTTATCGACATGACGGAGCTCGACCATCAGCGCCAGGTACTGCGCGCGCTGGAGAAAAGCTTGGAACGGGATCATTCCAAGATCACCGTCAGCGAACTGACCTCGTTAGGCCTGGTGCAGATAACGCGCAAGCGTACCCGCGAGAGTCTCGAACATGTGTTGTGCGCAATCTGCCCGACCTGTGAGGGCCGCGGCTCGATCAAGACGGCGGAAACCGTATGCTTTGAGATATTCCGCGAAATCCTGCGCGAAGCACGACAATTCGAAGCCCAGAGTCTGTTGGTGGTTGCCTCCCAACAGGTTGTTGATCGTCTGCACGATGAAGAATCGACCAGCATCGCCGAGCTTGAAGAATTCACCGGCATTCCAATCCGCTTCCAAGTTGAATCGGCCTACTCACAGGAACAGTACGACGTTGTACTGTTGTAGTCAGCAGCTGGTCGCTTTCAGGAAATAGTCGTGAGGTGTTAGACAAGCGATCACAGTCGGATGCACCTGCGTGGCGCAGGGTGGATCTAGTCTACAAACGAGCGCGCCTGGATACACCGCGATGCCATCGCCGCATCCACCTTACCCCTACGCCGACAGGCTGCTAGTGCATGCGACGAGTTCTGGAGCGACTGCTTTCCCTGTTATGGACCAGCTTCGCGGTGCTGCTGATCGGCGGTGCGGTACTGGTGACGCTGGCGCGCATCGCCTTACCGCAGGTCAACTCCCAACGGGCCATGGTCGAAGCCCGCCTGTCAGAAATGGTCGGACGGCCGGTCAGGGTCGGCGCCATCAACGCAAACTGGAGCGGCTGGGCACCACGCTTATCATTTGAACGTCTGGTCATTCTCGATTTGCAGAGTAAGGCTGAGCTGATCCACTTCGAGCGCGCGGACATCGATATTGCGCTGCTCGATTCCCTCAGCCGACGGGAATTGAAGCCAACCCGACTGGTGGTCAGCGGTGTGACGATGAGCCTGATCCGCGATCGCGATGGCAAATTCTCCGTGGTTGGTATGCCACCCCCGCGCTCGCCGGTGATGCGCTGGCTGTTTGAGCAGGACAACCTGCTGGTGCGCCAGGCTGATCTGACGGTCAACGATCAACGCGCCCAGGCCAGCTACGGCCTATCCGGTCTGATGCTCGCCATTCACAGTCACGGCGCAAATAAAACCATCACTGCCTATGTTGATCTGCCCGACATGATCGGTCGTCATGCGACGCTGGTAATGCGTAGCCGTGGCAACCCACTCGATCCCCATTGGGAGGGCAGTATCGACGCGCGCCTGGATGGCATTAACAGTAGTTACCTGTTGCGCCAAGCGGATTGGCACGGCCCTCTGCCGGATGAGGTACCGGTGAATCTGGTTGCCTGGTCGCAGTGGCGCGACGGCGCTTTGCGCTATAGCGATTTCGAAGTCACGGTGGAACGTGCGCGCAGCGATCCCAGCAATGTGCTGGAAGCGCGTGGCCAGGTCTTGAAACGTGATGACACGTGGCGCATTGCGCTAGCGGACATCATGCTGCCCGGCGTGGCGGGCGCCAAAGGCAACGGACGCCTGACGGCGGAATGGCGGCATAAGGCGGGGGAACAACCGCGTCTCGCGCTGCGTGCGGCCTCGCTGCCGGTGGAATCCCTCGCCACGCTCGTCAAACGCATGAGCGCTGCGGGGCCGGTGCAAGACGGCCTCGAGCACACACAACTCCGCGGGCGACTGGCGCGGCTGGACGCCTTGTGGATGCCCCGCGCTGACGCCCTCGCGCCGCGCTTTTTTGTGGCGATGCGAGTGGCCGATGTCAGCGCCCGCGATAGTGCGCGCCCGTACGCGTTTGAAGGTCTGTCTTTCGGACTGAAGGCCAATGGCGGCGGCGGGCACCTCAGCTTTGACGACGCAGCGTTTAAGTTGACGGACGACCAGCATCTGCTCGCGCCCTTGGACGTCGCGGCCCTGCACGGTGCCTTGTCGTGGCGTCAACGTGGCGACGAGCCCTTAGTGATGCGCGCTCACGCGCTGCACGCACAGCTGGCCGGCAATCACCTTGCCGTCGAGGGCAGCCTGCAGCACAGCGAGGAAAGCACGCCGCTGCTGGATATCGATGTAGAGTTTGCGAGCGACGATGCCACTCGCATCAAAAATCTCCTGCCAACACATCTGCTGCCAGGTCACGGCGACGAATGGTTTCGGCAGGTCTTTGAAGGCGGCCGTATCGAGAGCGGCCACATCGTTTTGCAGGGGCCACTGGATCGTTTCCCCTACCGCGATAAAAGCGGGAAGTTCAGTGCCGATTTTTCGCTGCGCGATGCCAGCCTGCATTACGCCCGCTTATGGCCGCTGGCGCAGAAAGTGGACGGTGAGCTGGCGATACGGGGTGCACATCTGCAGTTCAACATTAAACGCGGCACCATCAGCGGTGCGGATATAACGGGCGCTACTATCGTGCTGCCCGATCTTGCTGTTCACGAGCGCATCGTGCACGTCAAGGGCGTGGTGCGCGGACCGGCTTCCAGCGCTATCGATCTGGTGGCCACCAGCCCCCTGCAAAACGGTCGCGCCGCGCGCCTGATGGATCTCGACATCAGTGGCAACATCGAAATGCCGGTGGACATGGATCTCCCGCTCTATCGGGGTGGGCCCCATGGGGTGAGAGGTGAAGCACGCTTTGCAGGCAATCGCATTACCGAGCTCAAACAACACCTGATCCTCGACGACGTGGTAGGCACCATCGCATTTAGCCATCGCGATTGGCATGGCACCAACCTCCGTGCAGTGTTCGACGGCACACCGGTGGATCTGGTCATTAACGGCGCCTTGAACGACGTCAATTACGACAGCGAATTCCGTATGCAGGGCGTCGCGCCGGCGGCGGGCGTGCTGCGTTATCTGCAGCGGTTTGCACCGGCCGTTCACACCTGGCTGGATGCCAACCAACGCCTGGAGTCTCTGAGCGGCAATGCGCCGTGGCAAGCTGTGCTGACAGTACCGAGTGCGACCGGTGTCGCGGCCGGTCTGCCCCAGCGCCTGGTCATTGATTCGACCCTCGCCGGTCTGGCCATCGATCTGCCATGGCCGCTGGCCAAGCGTGCCGATGAAAGCCGTGCAGTGCGCATCGAAGCGGCCATTGCGGACCATATAGCGACCCATACGCGCATCGATCTCAAAGATGCCTTGAGCATGGAACTCGATGCCGCCCGCGGTGCAGACGGATGGCGTCGTCGAGCTCCACGCCTTGCGCAACCGCAACGATGCCCGCCGCCGCGAGCGCGCGCGCACCG
>JANOXY010000841.1:0-9489 GCA_031418675.1 Pseudomonadota bacterium | reverse complement strand
TAATGATTAACACCCTGGATCAGGTCCACTTCGCGGGTCAGCAGCTGCAACTTGGCCAAGGTTGCGAAGTTGAAGATGTCGCCGCTTTTGACCTGTAGCGACATCGACACGACGTTGGCGCCACCAAACGTCTGCTTCATGCGGTTGTAGTTCTGGATGTACTCGTGTTTGGCTGGCAATAGATCGGCAAAGCGCGAATAAACCGCGATTTTGCCCACCGCATAGGCCAACACCAGGGTAGGCACGAGGATGATGAGGATGGTGATGAGGCGGTGATCGAGAAACCAGTTGGCTATTCTCTGGCCGCGGGTCAAGGCGTCTGGATGCAACACGGTGGTCTCCGCCTAGCGTAGTGGGTGTCGTCATGGGACGGCACGGGGTTGCGCATGCTGCCAGAGTTTGTCGTGAAGTGAAATTGCGGGAATGGCAGCAGCTCCGCAGGCACTTTACGCTGTGACGGCGCATGCTTCATTAGTCCCTGACATCGTGCCAATATCGCGCTGCGCGACGGGCGTCGCTATGACGACTATGCGATTCATGGATAAGAACGGGGAGGGGAGCTGAGCGCATGCCTAACGCGCGCATCGAAGCAATCAAACGCTGGGCACAGGCCCGCCAGATCCGCCGTCGTCATGTGTTTGTCGCCAGCGCATTGCTGCTGATCTTCACGATTCTTGTCTACGTGACACGCCCGAGCGTGCAGCGCGATTTTGCCCTCGAGAAACTCACACCCCTGGTCGAGAATCTTGTTATCGACTACGTGCAGGTCACGCCGTGGTCAGCACAATTGCGCGGCGTCGAGCTTGGCTACGGTGGGGGCCAATATCGCATTGGTCGGCTGGCCTTGGGCTTCAATCCTCTGGCCCTGCTCGCCCATACGCTCTCGATCCGATATCTGCAGCTCGCCGATACCGTCATCGATGTGCGCACGCTGGCACCCAGCCCGCCGTCGACCTCCCCCTTCCCTGGGGTGCTGGCTTCGATGAACCACGGCTACGCGCTCAAACTGAACAGCCTCGAAGCGCAACTGACAGTCTTGTTGGCGGGGGACCACAAGCTGGATTTGACCCTGGGTGGCAGCGGCTTCGCGCCACTGCGAGTGGGCACCTTGAAGCTCAATGCCTTATTGACCCCAGCCGCAGCGCAAGCACCCCTGAACGCAAGCGGTCAGGTGCTTATCTCGCAGTTAAATCGTGGCCGCGTTCAACTACTCGACGCAAAATTCGAATCGGACCTGCCGCTGCCAGCGGCTGGCACCGCCCAGCATCTCGAAGCGATGCTCGAGGTAGAGCCGCCGACCGAATATGCCGAGGCCCGCGCTGAGCCGCGGGTGGTCATTGCCGCCGACGGCAGCGAGCACACTATTCCCGATCCTGAGGCGCTGGCCTTGAGATTGCGACTGGGCAACGGCAGCCCGGCGCGATTTGAGATCTCCGGTCGCTATCGCGGCGAGGATGGTCTCTTTCGCGGGCACTACCGCTTGGCCGATATCGCCCGCCTGCTCGATACCCTGGCCGGCGGCGCGCCGCTGCCCGAGCTCGCGACCGATACCCACGGCCAGCTGGAGTTGGACACTCTGAAGCTGTCTGGCAAGCTCGCCCTCACCTCGCGCACGCGCATGAGTGCTTTGCAGCGTGTGCTGGGTGAGACCGCCGCATTGCCGGCCCATGTCGATCTGGCCGTGGCTACCCACGGTAGTTTCGACACCCAGCAGTTGGCCTTGGACAGTCTGAATGTGAAGCTGATCGACGCCGATTCGAGCACGCGCCTGGAGGCCGTGATGGGCGCGCCATTGAGCGTGCCCTTAGCCACGCCGCTCACTCTGCTCGATACGCCACGGGAACTGGCGCGCGTGGCGCTTGGGCCCCTGCCGCTGGCCTGGTTACAAGGTCTTGCCCAGGGTTATACGCTCAACGGTGAGTTGCTCGGACCCTATGCGCTGGTTGTCGATAACAAAAAGCGGCTTCGTCTTGAACCGCTGGCGCCGAGCTCGCTGAATAATGTTCGTGTCGCCGCCATCGGCAGCGCGGGTGATGACGAAACCACACCGGCCGAGCTGACGGTTCTGGTTGATGACCTCAAGCTCGCGACCAATCTGTCGGCGAGTTGGTCATCGGATTATCTGCGCTTCAATCTGATCGATACGCAGATCATGATAGGGGAAGACAAGCTTGCTGAGTTCAGCTTGAGGGCCTCCAGCCGACAGAACGCCGACCCGCTACGCACCTGGCGCGTTCGCACCAGTGCCACCGCCAACTACGATGCGTTGAATGCCGTACCAATAGCAGCCGATCGGCTGAAAGCATACCCCGTGCCCGCGGGTCTGAACCTCGCGGTTAAGGGCATCCTCTCGCAACGCGCACAAGCCTTGTCAATAGAAAATGCGCAGCTCGAGGTCAGCGCGCCCACCAGCCCACAATTGTTGAAGGTGCAGGGTTTGCAGCCGTTTAACCTCACCCTGGGCGATGCGATCGCACTCAACAATCCGAGCGGGGATCTCGCGACGCTCACAAGCCGTGGTCTTGATCTCGCCTGGCTCAATCCGCTGCTGCAAGGGCTGACCTTAAGCGGGCGTCTGGTCACTGCTGACTTTAAACTGATTGCGCCCAGCGCCGGCACCCTGGCCATGATCGCGAGCGCGCCGGTTGGCATCGATGCTTTGAGCATCAGTCGCGACGGATTGGAATTGTTGCGTGGCCTGAGCATCCGAGCGACACCCGATTTGCGCTACAGTGCCAGCGACAGCCGCGCCGTACTCAAAGGCTTGAGCATACGCAGTGGCGCAGTGAATTTGCTGAGTGGCGAGTTGGACCTTGGCGCACATAACGAAACGGACCGCGCGCCGCAGCTGGCAACCAATGGTCGCCTCACACTCGACCTCGGCCAGATTGCCGCCCAACCGCTGGTGGCTGGTGCCTTAGCTGCACCGTTGCCCGCAATACCCTTACTCGCCACCCTCGAGTTCGATCTCGGTGCCCAGGGCGAGGCCGTCAGCGTCAAACGCAGCCACGCCGATCTTGTGGTCGGCGAGCGCACCCGAATTAGTCTTGATGCCAATCCCGGACTGGTGATCAAGACCCAGCTCGCTAAAGGCGAAGATCTGGCGCAATACTTCATCGGTGCGGCAGCGCTGGAGATCAAGGATCTTTCTTCGGAGACCCTGAATCGATTTATACCCTTGGGGCCCTTGAGTTTCGCCGAGATCAATTCCAGCTTGCGTATCCGCTCCGATGGCAAGATTCTGCGCGCCGTTACCCTTGCGCCATTGGGGGTCGACGCGGCGCGGGTGAATGACGGCACCAAAGAAATGCTGCGCGAGTTTTCCCTGAAGACCAACGCGAGCGTCAGCCTTGAAGGCCACGAGATTCGTGCGCGATTAAAGGATCTCGCCCTGACCTTTGCTGCGCAGCCCGCCACCTCGGCCTTGACTGGCTACATCAATGCCCATATCGATCCTGATCAACAGGTCGCGTTTACCTTGCTCGATGCAAAACTCGATGCCGATCTTCCGCAGCTGCTGGCACAGCCCGCCGTCATGCCCGGCCACAAATTAAAAAGTGGCACGCTGGCCTTTGAAGTTGCGGTCGATGCAGCACGAAAAATTACCGCCAAAGCGGTGCTCGACCATCTCGCCTCCGACGAGGCACTGGCGATCCAGACATTCGAGTTACCGGTCAGTGGTGAGCTGGCAGCCGATGGTCTTGGTTTTACCTTCACCGCCCCGTTAATCGGGCGTGGCAAGTCCGGCATCAGCAACGCCACCGTCAATGGTCGATATGCACCACAACCCGACGAGGCGCAGGTGCTGAACCTCGACATTGCCAGTGAGGTGTTCTATCTGAACGACATTCTGGCCACCGCCCAGGCGATCAAGCGCGGCTCAGCCGCAGTGACCAACCCAGAAACACCGCTGGACGAGACAGTGAAACCGGTGAAAATCGCGCTGAACGAAACGCCGGACGTCGCCGCAGTGTGGAAGGTGCTGGCCCCGGCAGTTGAGATCAATCTGCAGGTCGACAAACTTTTTTATACCGACTACCTGGCCTTTACCGACGTTGGTGGGCAGCTGGACGTGCGTCGTCGCAAACTCGCCTTCAACGGCATCAAGGCCCATTTCCACGATAGCGCGTTGCGCTTTGATGGCCGGACCCGCTTCGATGCAAGCGCGGCGCAACCCTACAACCTGGATCTGACCGGCACTATCAAAGATTTCAACCTCAATCAGTTTTTCACGGAACTGGTCCCTGGGGAAAAACCGCGGGTTGAGGGTTTGTTTGGTATCGACGTCAAGGCTTTCGGCCAGTTCCCGAACTTTTCCCAGCTGCGCAATAAGGTCTTGTTCGACATCCGCATGCAAAGCCGCGACGGCTTATTCCGACCCTTGCCACCCGACAGCGGTCTGGTGCTCGGTGCGTCGGACGTGCTCGGTGTGGTGGGTGAGGGACTGTCCTATGTGCCAACCGGCGGCTTCGGCGCCGGTGCCATTGCACGTTTGGTGAACTACATCGTCCGCATCGACTACGACACCATTGATATCCATCTCAAACGTGACGAGTCCCGTGACGTGACCATCGAACAATTTCAGCTCCTCAGTCCGACCGTCGCGTTGCTCGCGACCGGTGGCATCAAACACCAGGATGGCAGCGATATCTTCGACAGCCCATTAGAGTTGAATGCAAATCTCGATATGCTCGGCCGCGGCGCCGCGATTCTCTACAGCATGGATCTCATGCAGAACAGCCAGAATGAACTGGGTTACTGGCGCGGGCCGGAGTTTCGCATCTGGGGCACTGCCGCGGAGGCCCATTCCAATTTTGAAGACGTGATCAACAAGGCCGCCGATGGCACCACCAAGGGCGCGTTCCTGCGGCCCATCTCCGGACTGATCGGGAATCTCAAATACCGCTGGTTCGACCGCAACAGCCGCACGCGCGAGGCCTTGTTAATCAAACGGCAATCGCAGCGTCCAGGCGCAGGCAAGGCGGGGGCAGAGCCCGGCAGCGAGGCGCCGGCCGGCGCCGCATCAGCGCCCGCCGCTGCGCAGCCGCCTTCGCCCGCGCCCTGAGGCGCGCGACCTCAGCTCAAAGCCTGCTCAAGACCGAGATCATTGCGGCCGTGGACCGCTGAGATCTGACGCAGACGTCGCGCGTGCCAGGGTTCGCTCTGGCGCCAGTCAAAACGCCAGGACCATTGGCCGCTGGCCATGCCGGGCGTGTTCATACGCGCCTCGGATCCCAGACAAAGCACATCCTGCATGGGATAAACGGCGTGTCGGGCCACCGATGCCGAGGCGGCGTGGATGAGGTCCCAGCCGATTTCTGCACCATCACACTTGAGATAGGTGCGTGCAAAATCCCGTTCGTGTGCGGATGCCTGCTGGAACCAGCCGCGGGTGGTGTCGTTGTCATGGGTGCCGGTATAAACCGCACAGTCTTCCGGCAGATTGTGCGGCAGGTTGAGATCCCGCGCATCGGCCGCAAATCCGAATTGCAGTACGCGCATACCGGGCAGACCCGCTGTGCGGCGCAACGCGTGCACCGCCGGCGTGATGGTGCCGAGGTCTTCTGCGATTAATGGCAGCTGGCCACGACTGACGCCCAAACCTTGTTCGAGCGCAGTGAAAAACCCGTGACCGGGACCCGCTTGCCAGCGGCCGGCGACGGCGTTGTTGGCCTGCGCATCAACCTCCCAATAGGACTCCAGCGCACGGAAATGATCGATGCGCACAATGTCGGCCTGGCGCAGTGCTGCACGCAGGCGTGCCTGCCACCAGCGATAGCCGTCCTCACCATGACGTGCCCAGCGGTAGAGCGGATTGCCCCATAGTTGTCCCTCCGCGCTGAAATAGTCGGGTGGCACACCGGCTACGACGATGGGATTGCCATGGGCATCGAGTTCAAACAACGCGCGATGTGTCCACACGTCGACGCTGTCGTGGGCCACATAGATGGGCAGATCGCCGACCACCCGCACACCACGGCTGCTGGCATAAGCACGAATGGCTAGCCACTGGCGCGCAAAACTCCACTGCACAAAACGCCAGAAATCGATCTCTGGCGAGAGGCTCTCACGCGCCGCACGCAGGCTGCTCGTATCCCGTTGGGCGAGATCATGGGGCCACTGCACCCAGCTCAAATGTTCGCCCTGGGAAGTTCGCAACGCCATAAAGAGCACGTAGTCATCAAGCCAGGCGCGCTCACCCTCGCACCAGATGCGGAATTCATCATGCAGCTCAGAAAATTGTTTGGGCAAGGTGAAAAAGCGCTGCGCGGCGATGTGCAGCAAGCGCATGCGCAAGCGCGTGCTGGAATCGAAATCCACCGCATTCGGGCTCGCACCGTGACGTGCAAGCTCGTGGGCCAGCATTTCACCATCGAGCAAACCGGCGCGTGCCAGTTCTTCGGGGGATATCAGATTGGGATTGCCGGCATGGGCGGAAGGACTGGTGTAGGGCGAGTAGCCCGGACCGACGGGGTTGAAAGGCAATACTTGCCACAACGATTGTCCGGCATCCGCCAGCCAGTCGATGAACTGTCGCGCACCGTCACCCCATTCGCCGCTGCCGGTGTCACGGCAGCCGCTGTGTTCATCGTCTCGTGGTGCCGGCAGGCTGGTGGCATGCAGCAGAATGCCGCTGTCGCGCAGTGAACTCATGGGATGTTCTCCGTCCGCCCGACAAGCACCGTCACGCAGCGCGCCTTGAGGGTGAAACTGCCAGCGGCCACGCGTTGTCCATCAACCGCAAATGGTGCCGCCAGCGAGCTGTCCATGCGCAGCGTCCAAGCGCCCGGTGGCAAGGGGAAAGCACAATCCTTTTGCTCCGCATTGAACAGTACCAGCAGCGGCGTGGTGCCTGCGATTGCGCGCGCGCCGAGCAACATGCCGAGCACAAAACGTTGTGCTTCCTGCCAATGTTCAGCGCGCATTTCCTGGCCTTCGCGATTGAGCCACACCACATCACGCACACCTTGGGCGTCGGGCTCGCCATCCCACCAACGCTGATCGCGCAACTGCGGCGTGGCCCGACGCAATTCGATCATGCGGACGGTGAAATCAAACAGCGATTGATCGGCATTCGCCCAGTCGTACCAGCTGAGCTCATCGTCGTGGGCATAGGCATTATTGTTGCCCTGCTGGCTGCGCCCTAGCTCGTCGCCGCCCAATAACATCGGTACCCCGCGTGACAGCATGAGGGTGGCCAGCAGCGCGCGCTTCAAGCGACTGCGCAGGCTGTTAACCATCAAGAGATCGGTGTCGCCCTCAGCGCCACAGTTCCAGCTCAGATTGTGATCCGTGCCGTCGCGGTTTTCTTCGCCGTTGCTTTGATTGTGTTTGCGGTCGTAACTGAGCAGGTCGTGGAGTGTGAAACCATCGTGGGCAGCAACATAATTGATGCCGGCGAATACACCGCGTCCGCCGTGACGGAACAGATCGCTGGAGCCCGCGAGACGTGCAGCGAACTCGCCACGATCGGCGGTCTTGCGCACCCAGAAAGCACGCGTCGCATCACGGTAGCGGTCGTTCCATTCCGACCAGCCGGGCGGAAAATGGCCGAGCTGGTAGCCACCCGGGCCATTATCCCAGGGTTCGGCGATCAGCTTCACCCGCGACAGGATCGGATCCTGCGATATCGCCATCAAAAACGGATGCCGCTCATCAAACCCCTGCGCGCCGCGCGCGAGCGAGCTGGCGAGATCAAAACGAAAACCGTCGACGTGCATATCGGCCACCCAGTAACGCAGGCAATCGAGCACAAACTGCAGCACACGGGGCTGCGACAGATCGAGGCTGTTGCCTGTGCCGCTATGGTTTTCGTAGAAGCGCGCGTCCTCGTGCCGCAGGCGGTACCAACTGGCGTTATCGAGACCACGCCAGGACACGGTCGGGCCGCGCTGGTCAGATTCCGCCGTGTGATTGAACACCACATCCAGAATGACTTCGATACCACCTGCGTGCAGCTGACTGACCATGGTGCGGAATTCGTGCACGGCATCGAGCGTGGCAAAACGCGCATCGGGTACGCAAAAAGCCAGGGTGTTATAGCCCCAATAGTTGTGCGCACCACGCCGCGCAAGGGCATGCTCAGTCAGATGCTGTTGTACCGGCAATAGATTGATCGCGGTGACACCCAGACGGCGTAAGTGCTCGATAACGACGGGCGAGGACACGCCGAGGAATTTTCCGCGCTGCTCGGCGGCAATATCGGGATGCCGCCAGGTAAAACCCTTGACGTGCACTTCATACAACACGCTGTCGGCGAGCGTAGTGCGTGGTGGTCGATCGTCTCCCCAGTCGAAATCGTCCAACTCAATCGCAGCCTTCGGCATGTCACGCGCATTGTCGAGGGCGACGTATCTGTCGTTGGGATCGTGCACATCGCCGAGATGGGCTTCGCTCCAGCGCCATTGACCTGCCAGCCGTCGTGCGTAGGGATCAAGCAGTAATTTGGCCGGATTAAATCGATGGCCACGTGCGGCGTCGTTAAGGCCATAAGCACGCAGGCCATAGACCAGCCCCGGCCCGCCGCCGGGTAACAAGCCATGCCACACCCCGTCGGTGTGGGCGGGCAGCGCAACGCGCGCAAGTTCTTCGCTACCGTCCCGATCGTAAAGGCACAGCTCGATACGGGTGGCGTGGGCTGAGAACACAGCGAAATTCACACCACCGTCCACCACGGTCGCGCCCAAGGGCCAGGGCGTACCGGATTCCAAAGTCATAGGGTCAAGGTGTCCATTGCAGATAGATAGCGGCCAAGGGTGGCAAATTAAGTAATAACGAAGTGGTCCGCCCGTGGGCTGCGATCGGCTCAGCCACGCGACGCGCACCGTCGTTACCGACATTGCTGCCGCCAAAATAATCGGAATCCGTATTGAGGCATTCGCACCAAGCGCCGCCGTCCGGCACGCCGAGGCGATAGCCGTAGTGCACAACGGGCGTGAAATTGCAGACCACAATGACCTTCTGCTCGGCTTCGTGACCGTGGCGTACGAAGGCGAGCACGCTTAAGTGGTGTTCATCGTGACTGAGCCATTCAAAACCGCCGGCTTCGCTGTCGCGGGCGTGTAAAGCGGGTAATGCGCGATAAAGGCGGTTCAATGCCCGCACCAGATCTTGTATGCCGCGGTGCGCTGGGTCGCCGAGCAGATGCCAGTCGAGACTGTCATCGTGATTCCATTCCCGCAGCTGGCCAAATTCACCGCCCATGAACAGTAACTTGCGACCGGGATGGGCGTACATGTATGCCAGCAACAGGCGCAGATTGGCGAAGCGCTGCCAGCGGTCGCCGGGCATTTTGCCAAGTAGCGAGCCTTTGCCGTGCACCACTTCATCGTGGGACAGCGGCAGGATGAAATGTTCGTCGAAGGCGTACAGCAAGCCGAAAGTCAGCTCGTTCTGGTGATGGGCGCGATACAGCGGGTAGCGTGCGAAATAACGCAGCACATCGTTCATCCAACCCATATTCCACTTGTAGTGAAAGCCCAGGCCACC
>JANOXY010000840.1:0-3142 GCA_031418675.1 Pseudomonadota bacterium | reverse complement strand
GCGGTTTTTCCGGTGCGTACCCAGTAGTCGTCGGTGGGGTCAAAATTATCGTTGCTTTCACCCGTGTTCAGATGGTTAGAGAACTCCAATGAGCGCGAGGTCGTGGCAAAAACATGATTCGAAAACTTAGTGGTCTTGGCGCGTGCCGGATTCGAAGACGGCAGCTCTAAGGAATCGCTCAGGCTGGAACGCATGCCGACTGTGTCACCGGGGATGGTGGACCGTACCCCGTGGAAATCGGGGTCCCCAGGCATCGGATCCTCGGTCTCAACCGACTCCTGTTCGTCGTCGCTGTTTTTTATAAACCCGGTGCGGCGGGCATGATCCCGTGCATAACTGCCGAAGACTTGTTCAGTCTCAGGCAGATCACCGTATCTGCTGAAAAAATCGTAATAGGTGATGTCCCCACGGGTGAAATCAAGCGCCTGTGCGCTCGGTACTAACAGACTCGATGTGCCAAACAGGCAGGCCAACATCATGGGGCGGGTCGTGATCGGCATCGCAGGATTCCTTGGCACGCGGTGTCTATGCAAGTTACCGGTTTGTGCACCAGAAAAGAATCCCGAGCGCCGAGTTAGCGTTGAAAAGTTTCGGAACTAGTACCCATAACGGCCGATTTGTCGTGCCCACGTAACTTTAACCTTCACTCGCCAGGTTCCGTCTTAGCGTGAAACGGGCGCTTATCTCCAATCTGCACTACGCGTCAGTAACCGGACCACGAACGCAAGGTGTATGAGCATGCAAGAACCCCAGCCCCGACTGCAAAAACCGCCCACGGAGTGCGCACAACTGCGCGGCGTTGTTGAAGCGCCTGCGTCGAGGCCTCCCCGCTGTCGCGGGTTTCGCGCGCCAGGGCGCAGAGCGGCCGCCCATGCGACAAAATTGCAGGCCCTGCAGCCATGAACGGCCTGTTTGATACCCGCCGTGATGCGGCGCTCGCCAGCACTGCCTGGCCAAGCATCTCGACGATGCGGAGGTGCTGGTTATCGATGTGCGCATAGGCGATGGTTATGCGCTCACCCACGTGCCCGGTGCTGTGGCGCATGGCGCGAGCTCCTTTCTGTGCGACAGCGGTGATGTGACCGCGCCAGGGGAGTTTGCCGCAATGATGTCGCGTCTTGGTGTTGATGAAAGTACACACCTCATCGCCTATGACGACGGCAACGGATTGGTCGCGGCGCGGCTGTGGTGGGTAGACCGCTATTACGGCTGTGACCGGATCAGAGTGCTGGATGGTGGTTGGGCCCTGTGGCTCGCTGAGGCATGCGCGACAAGCGCGGTGATCCCATCGCAGCGTGTCGCGGCCTGCATGGCACAACAAAAAAATCACTCGCATATAACCATGCGTGATTTTGTCCCGAGACCTCCGGCGCGCGCCTACACCACCAGCATACCCGACTGCTGGATACTAACCTCCACCAGCAGACTTGCGCCGGCCTGGCTGTAGAGCGTGTAGTTTGCGTCGCCCACCAGCACGGGCCCACCGTCGGCGAGTGACCAGCCATCGGCTGTGCTCACCGCATCATCGGCCTCGCCGCTGATGCGCAGCGTGCGGTTATCGGCCAGCGCAAGCAGGTCGCGCAACGCGAGGTGTACGCTGTTGGCGCCGTCACCGCTAAGGTCGATTACTTCGATACCATCGATGCGCAGGTCGTCGATAAGCGTGAGGTCGAGAGCAGTGCCGTGGCCCGCGATCACCACGGTATCGTTGCCACTGTCGCCTTCGATGCGCAGGTCCGTCGCGTCATACACCAAAGTATCGTCGCCGGCTCCACCTTTCATGACATCGGCGCCGGCACGGCCATCGAGATAATCATTGCCGGCACCCGCGACGATGGCGTTGACCGCGTCATCACCCAACAGGGTCTCGCCGGCGCTGGTGCCGGCGAGTATCTGCCTATTGTTTGCGGCATGACCAAGCACGACATAGGCGCCACCGTAAATGGCGTCGCGGGAACTCAGCACGGTGTCGCGGGAACTCATCACCAGGGCGTCGAAGCCGTCGCCGTTGGTATCGCCCGCGCTCGCCAGCCCTGCGCCGAGTTGGCCGGCAAAACTGCCGCCGAGCAACACCAGGCCTTGCGAGGTGTCGAGTTCAGCAAGGGCGACGCGCGCGATGCCATCGGCCTGGTGGCCAAACAGCACATAGACCAGACCTTGCTGGGTGACAAAACCACCGCCGCTGCCAGCGCCGTGGGTGCCGATACCGAAATCCGCTTCGGGGGCGGTAAAGGCGATATCAGCGTAACCGTCGCCGTTGAAATCGCCGGCTGCATGTACCCGACAGCCGAATGAGTCGGTGAATCCTTCGAGCGTAAACCCGTTGGTGCCATCCAGTGTGTTGAGCAGGAGGTCGGCGGGGAAACCGCTGCGCGTTCCGTAGACCAGGTGCACACGCCAATCGTTTAGATAGCCCTGACCGACCAGGAAATCTTCGATACCGTCGCCGTTGAAGTCGCCCGCCCCCGCAACTGTGGAGCCGAGACTGCTGTCAACCGTGTCGGGCGTGGCCCACACCCAGAAGCCATTGCCGCCATCGAGATCAAGCGAGTTGACTTGCGCTGCCGTGGTCGCGCTGCCGAACAATACGAAGGCAACGCCGCCAGTCAGATCCGCCGGCCTGCTCTGGCCCGGGCCAATCGCGGAACCGGTGAGTGAACCCACCAGCAGGTCATCAAAGCCATCGCCGTTGACATCGCCGGCACCAGCCACTTTGAGCGAGATGTTGGAGCCACCGGACTGCACAAAGCGGAAGCCGTTGTTACCATCGAGGGTACTCAAGCTGAGGTCGGCGGAAAAATTTCCGTGTCGGCCGAAAACAATCCCCACCGCGGCATCCCCGTCCACCAGTGCGAGATCATCCACGCCATCGCCATTAAAGTCGCCTATGCCGTGGGCCGAGAACCCGTCGCCTATACGAAAGCCATCGTCCAGCGACACGGTGGCAATGTCGGTGACCGCCGCGTAGGGGCTGTCAGGACCGTAGAGCACCTGGAACTCGGCGCCGAGATTGATGATCAAGTCGCCGCGACCATCGCCATTCAAATCCGCGCCGACTACGCCGGCGCTGCGAATGTCCTCGGGACGCGTGATGCGAAACCTATTGTTTCCATCGAGCGTCGCCAGACTTGTCTACGCCGGC
>JANOXY010000839.1:0-3675 GCA_031418675.1 Pseudomonadota bacterium | reverse complement strand
TCCATCGTCAACTGCCCCACCTTGCGCTCGAGCGCCGCGATCTTGGCTTGGTACTCGACCAGCACCGCAGCTTCGGCTTCCTCGCTCACCAGCTCCCCGCGGTCGTAAAGCGCGAGCCAGTGCTGAATGAGATTGGTCGACAGGTTGTATTTCTCCTGCGCGCCTCGTCGCACCAAGCCGTTGCTTCGGATCTCCTGGCAGACCTGGATTTTGAACAACGACGAATGCCGCCGGTATGTGGCTCTCGATGACATAGACCTTCTCCTAATGAAGGCCCGGCCAGCGTATCAGATCCCATCCCCAGCTTGGTCCAGACCGAGGGGGTCACTCCATTATAGGGCGCGCGCCGACCTTGGAGTGAGCCGGTCCGGTCAGGTCACAAGCCGCATCGCCCTTGATAATCACGCCACATTATCTGGTTCACCGCGGCGCCGGCGCGGTGGCCCAATTCGAGGCCGGCGCCAACAACAGGGCCTTGCCGGGCGATCGTTACTGATGGTCACGATGCTCCATGAGCACCTCGACTGGCAGGCCGAGAGTGATACCGTATCTTATGACCCATCACCGCCTCCCAGGCGCCGCCGCAATTGGCATTACCGGGCATGAAGAACACTGGCTAACGGCAGCGCATCCATTCTCATGCATGGACGCGAAGCAGGTCTGACACCCGACATCAGATCGCTCGGATCTGCGGGTCTCAGCGGCCGAAATTTCGTCGTATAAAATATCGTTGGCCAAAGCATCGCCTGAAATTCCCGGCTAACCGCCTTCCCCTGCGACCGCTCCTGAACGCGCCTTCTATCTCAATGCACGCGACGCTCGATTTTGGATAAAAGGCCGGCTATCGGTCCTACACTCCATGAGTAATAGGCCAGAGCGGGTCACGCGCGCCGTCCTGTATTCCTGGATTTGCGTGTGCTCGCGCACGGTAAGCACGCGTTAAGCGGGAAATGATCCCTTCGTCAATTGATAGTGGCTTTAAAACGCTTGAAGCGACGGTGAGCGCGTCGCCACTCAGGCCGGTGAAATATTATGAATCTTCAGAGTGTGGTAGTCCTTGCGATTCTTGTGAATAGTCCGATTGCCTTCGGCGCCGATTCGACCGAGCGATCAACGCCCCTCGACGATAACCCGCAATGCATGGACCGCAAGAACAAAGACTGCGTAGTGAAAGACGATGGCACGCGTCGACGCATCCACATATCGAACAAGGTACCTGCGAATGTAAACAAGTCTTCAGCGCCGTCTCTCGCGGCACCGAAAGTGGGGCATTCAGGGACGGGCCAATGAAACGACAATTTTTATGCGCTCATTGCGCGTAAACGTTCGCAATTATGCGTGCGCCCGGGTGGTGAAGCATGTTGCGGCGCGACTCCATCAGGAAGCGACGCAAAATTTCCGCACGTGCGGCGAAGAATTAGCATCGGTTTTCGTTAAAACCCGATGCGTTGGGCTGCACTGTTTTTGCGCAGCCTTTAATTGCTTTGATTCTGGGTAAGCTTAATGTCTGACTTCGAGCAACCGATACGCTTTGCATTAAAGGCTGGGGTGCTTTTTCTGGCAGCGCTTAATGGCTGCGCCGTCGAAAAAATAACGGAGGCCGTGAATGCAGGGTCTATCAATTCCGTCGTGCTTTCCTACCCGAGCATAGATTCTGAATTGGGAGAAAAACTTTATCCTGGCGAACAGGCTCTGGCGCAAGAGCTGGCAGTGGCTATTGAAAAATCTATTCGCACGGAATATCGCCCAGGGAGTGCTCGCCGCGACGCGCATCCGAAAGCCCATGGGTGCGTGAAAGCGGAATTCCAAGTGATGGACTCGCTACCCGAACCACTCGCCAAGGGCGTGTTTGTTCCGGGTAAAAAATATCAGGCGTGGATTCGGTTTTCGAACGGTTCCAAGGATGCAAATCGGAGAGACATCAAAGGTGATGCGCGTGGGATGGCAATAAAGGTACTAGGTGTTCCCGAGAAGCAGATCTTGGCAGATGAGGAACACGCGGCCACGCAAGACTTCATCATGATTAATCATCCGGTGTTTTTCGCCAATGACCCCCGTCGTTATCTCTCTTTGATAAAGGCAGAAAGTAATGGCAGTTTGTTCAGAAAATCTCTGATTCCGTTTGATCTAGGTCTCAAGGGGACGCTGATCGCGAGAAAGATTACGAGTAAAAAGATTTCGAACCCCGTGCAGACGCGCTACTGGTCCATGGTCCCCTACCAATTAGGTATGGGATCTGATCGTCAGGCCGTCAAATATTCCGCCAGGTCCTGTTCAGCGACAACAGATCCGATCCCGGAGAACCCTGGGCCTAACTTCTTACGGGATGCGCTCCGCGCCACGCTGAAAAAGGGTGACGCCTGTATGGAGTTTCTCGTGCAACCCCGAACATCACGCAGTATGGACATTGAGGATTCCATGACGGAATGGAACGAAGCGGAGGCACCTTTTTTAAAGGTGGCAGCAATCCGCATTCGGCAGCAGAGTTTCGATACGGAAGAGCAGAATAGGTTTTGTGAAAATCTCTCTTTCAGTCCATGGCATACGTTACCCGAACATAAGCCGCTTGGGATTACGAACCGGCTGCGCAAAGTGGTATATGACCATATCAGCCGAGTGAGACATGACATGAACTCGACCATGCGACAAGAGCCCAGCACTTGATGGGAGTTCCGCTTTCCACCTCAAGAGGAAGCATCAACCACGCCCATTTTGAGACTGATTCCGAGATCCGCGCGAAGACACTTTGATCCTGCCCGCCGCCAGCGGACATCTGGTTAAGCGACTTGTTGTGCCTCAAACGCTTCTGGGCTGAGGTAGCCGTTGGCGCTATGTCGGCGAGTTCGATTGTAATCCACCTCGATATATTCAAAGACAGTCTCTCTCAAGAGCTGCCGAGTGGGGAAGCGTTCGCCATGAATGGCTTCAACTTTCAGCGTGTGAAAGAAGCTCTCGGCGCAAGCATTGTCATAGCAGTTACCAGTGCCACTCATGCTGCATAGCAAACCATGCTGGTCGAGCAAGGTCCGGTAGATGGCCGCGCAGTACTGGCTGCCGCGATCCGAATGCACGATAACGCCACGCGGCTTATGGCAGCGCCACAGCGCCATCTGGAGCGCGTCGCAAACCAACCGCGCGGTCATGCGCTCTGACATCGCCCAGCCTACGACTCGACGTGAGTAGAGGTCGATGACGGTGGCCAGGTAAAGCCAACCTTCATCGGTCCACAGATAGGTTATGTCGCCGACCCATTTTTGGCACGGCGCGGCGGCCGTGAAATCCTGCTTCAGTAAATTGGGCGCCACTGGCAACGAGTGATCTGAGTTCGTGGTGGCTTTGAACTTCTTGGCTGCCTTGGCCCGAAGTCCCTGACGCCGTTGGCTATTGGCGACGGTCTTGCGATCGAATACTTCACCCGCGTCAGCAAGATCTAAGGTCAGTCTGGGTGACCCCGAACGGCCTTTGCCGGCCATGAAAGCAGCTTTGACCACTTCATCGAGATGGTCGCGGCGTTGCGCCTGTGCCGATAACTTATTCAGGCGATTACGCCACGAATAGAAACCGCTGCGCGACACTTCCAGTGCCCGGCTCATCGTCGTAACCTTGAACTCGGCAACATGCGCGGCCATGAATACGTACTTCACTTCAGGCTCTTCGCGAAGTACGTGGCGGCTT
>JANOXY010000838.1:0-14041 GCA_031418675.1 Pseudomonadota bacterium | reverse complement strand
CGACATCAACCTGACCATCACACGGGGTGAGGCGATTGGATTTGTCGGCACCAGCGGCGCCGGAAAATCGACCCTGGTTGATGTTTTCCTCGGCGTACTCGAACCCTTACATGGCCGGATCTTGATTGATGGCAAGGACATCCGCGGCGCCTTGGCTGCCTGGCAAGCCAACCTCGGCTACGTACCCCAGGCGCTGTTTCTGATCGACGGCACCGTGACCGAAAACATCGCGTTGGGTGTTGACCCCGCCCACGTCGACCACGCCGGCGTCGCACGTGCGGCGGCCGCCGCCGAGCTCAACACGCTGCTCGCCCGTCTGCCGCACGGTCTCGAGACGCCGATCGGCGAGCGTGGCATCCGACTGTCCGGCGGCGAGCGTCAACGCATCGCGATTGCACGCGCGCTCTATCACAACCCTGACATCCTGATTATGGATGAAGCCACTTCAGCTCTGGACAACACCACCGAAGCCGCCGTCATCGAAGCCGTCGCCGCACTCAAGGGTGATCGCACCATCCTCATGATCGCCCATCGCCTATCCACGGTGCAGCGTTGCGACCGCATCGTGTTCTTGAAAGATGGCGCAGTCGATGCTATCGGCAGCTTCGACGACCTGCAGGCAAATCATCCTGAGTTTCGTCGCATGAGTCTGGGGTGAAGTGCGTTCTGCGCCGACCTTAAGCTGCAAGCACGGCCACTCCCGCGCGAGCAGCGAATTTATGAACGGAGACTCGGATTACTGGCGTGCGGGGGCTATCCGGCCTGCATACAATAACGGCGGCGCCGACATGTGCTGGTACGGGATGGTCATGACCAAGGCCATACGACGCGACAATTGTCGGACCAGCAGCTCAACATTCGTGTTGGTTCTGACCACCTGGGCACGCAGTGGTCATCAAGTATCGGTGCATTCATGAGCGAACACCACCAAGACCCCGACATGGCCGACAACATCGACCTGATTTGCGCGCGGCACCGCCGCGCACCGATTCATCCGCAACGCCGGGCCGAAGGTGGCCGGCGCTTGGCCGGTGTCTTCAGCAGTTCTCTGCCCACATCCCCGCTCGTATCGATCATCACCGTGGTGCGCAACGGCGCAGCAACGCTTGATCAATGCATGACATCGGTTTTTGCACAGAGCTATAAAAACATTGAATACATCGTCATTGACGGTGACTCCAAGGATGGCACCCTCGCGATTATTGAAGGGCAAGCAGCCCGTATCGATTATTACGTCAGCGAACCGGATAAGGGCATCTACGACGCCATGAACAAGGGCCTCGCCCTGGCGTTCGGCGATTTCATACTGCTGTTGAACGCTGACGATTTTTATCGTTCCGATGCGGTCGCGTGCCTGGTCGAAGCTGCGCAGCGCAGCGGCGCCGATGTTAGCCATGCAGATGCAGCAGTTATTGACGCGCGCGGCAAGCGTGTCACCACCTGGCGCGCGTGGCTGCACGACGGTCTCTACACGGGAACTTGTCCGTTGCGCCACGAGACCATGCTCGTCAGGCGGCACGTTTACCAACGGCTGGGATGTTATGACGCTTCGTTCGAAATCATCGCCGACTATGCCTACATCATGCGTCTCTATGAGCTTGGCACGAGCTTTTGCCACGTGCCCGAAACACTGCTCTATTTCCGTCAGACCGGGATCTCAAACGGACCTCGAGCCCGGCTGGATAACGAACGCGCGCGGTTATTTGCGCTGCGCTTTCCGTTTCTTGACGCCGCCGACCTGGCACTACTCAATCGCCCGGACCTTGATGCCAGCCTGCGGCTGGCGCTCATCGACAAACATCGTGGACGCGACGAGCTTTTTGTTCGCAGTCTGACTTACAACATTGTGCACGGACCGGAAGTGCGCATCGGCTCGGCCGTGGTTGCGCTGCTTAGACGGGTAAAAAAACAAGGCTGGTGGCGATTTGTTGCGCCACTGCATCGTTACTGGCACAGGATGCGCGCGGGCGGCGCCTAAACCCGTGTGGCAAGACCCGCAGTTACCACCATACTGCCGGAAGGATACGCTTCAAGTTGGCAGCCAGCAGCGCCCGATCATCGTAACTCAGGTAAGGAAATCGGCTCAGAACCCCGGCGGCCGCACGTGGCCAGCGATGATGAATTTGCAGCACCGTTTTGACCGCATCATCAAGCTCGGGATCGGCAATCTGACGTAGCGCCACCGCGCGCGAGGCAATGCGCGCAAGGCACAGTCGCGCGGTCTCGTTCAGTGGCCCGCCATCCTGTTCGGCAAGCACCAGGAAACGCTGCAATCGGTGTTTTGCTATCGCCACCATCTCAGCCCTCCCGGTCGCGTTAACCGCCGGATCGATAATACTCGCCGTCACCAGTACTCCGTCGCTTAGCGCGAGCGCGCCTGCCGCGGTGTCTAGTGCCGCGCTCAGTAGCGCGCCATAGGCGCCCTGGTGCTTCTTGCGGTGCACCAGCACATCGAACGGGTAGCCACGATTGCGCGCCTTGGTTGCGCCCAGGCTGCTGGTGTGTTTGCGGTAGTAAACCAGTCCCTCGGCGCAGTAACTCGGCAAGTAACCGGCACCACAAACGCGCAAGAAGAAGTCGTAATCCTCAGCACCACGGTAACTGGCGTCGAAGCCGCCGATATCCTCGACGGCACTGCGTGGTATCAAAAAAGCGTGGGGCGGTGCAATGTTGAGGCGTAGCAACTGCGTCAAGAGATCGCGTTCAACCAGTCCCCACGCGCCATGGGTAACGGGCGTAGCGCCACTACCGCGCTGCGCGAAGTATCGATTTCGACAGACGACCATGGTTTTTTCACCGCGCGTGCGCAACGCCGTGACACGCGCCGCGAGACTACCCGGGCCCAGTAGATCGTCGGCATCAAGCAGTTGGATGTAACGACCACGGCACACTGCGAGTCCGGCGTTACGCGCTGCTGACTGGCCCTGGTTGGGCTGGTGCAGATAGGTGATTCGAGACGCGTGGGGCGCAACTCGTGCGGCGGTATCGTCGGTCGATCCGTCATCGACCAGGATGATTTCGTAGCGCACACCGCGCTGCGCGTAAACGCTGGCTAAACATTCGTCGATGAACTGGCCATAGTTGTAACTCGGAATGACCACCGACACGTCGACCGCGCGATCGGTCGTGACAACGAGGTCAGGGGCCGGCGGCAATGTCACGGTCGCCACACCAAGTGCTGCCCGTTAAAAGCGATCAGCGCTGCGCGGCATCCCTGCGCGCCGCATTCCAGTACGACACGCAAGGAATGCGCGAGCGGTCGCAGCGCTCGGCGTAGTGGCGCGCAATTTCGATAACTTCGTCCATGATGCCTTCCATGAGCGTGATGGGTTTGAGCCCGTGGCCAAGAAACTGGTCGTTGGCGACAAACAAATCGTTCTCGTCGGACTCGCTGCGCGGGTTGGGCAGGTGGGTAATTTCAACACCCGTCATGTCGGCGACCATTTTGGCCAGCTCCCGCACGCGATGGGTTTCGGTCATTTGGTTGTAGATCTTGACGCGCTCACCGGGCTGCGGCGCGTTGCTGAGCGCGAGTTCAATACAACGCACCGTGTCCTGGATGTGGATGAACGCGCGGGTCTGACCACCTGTCCCATGCACCGTAAGCGGGTAGCCGATGGCCGCCTGCATCAAAAAACGATTCAGTACCGTGCCGTAGTCGCCGTCATAATCGAAGCGGTTGATCAGACGCTCGTCCAAACGCGTCTCAGTCGTCTGCGTTCCCCATACGATGCCTTGATGCAGATCGGTAATACGCACGCCGTCGTTTTTATTGTAGTAGGCGAACATCAGTTGATCCTGGGTTTTGGTCATATGGTAGATGCTGCCCGGATTGGCCGGATACAGGATCTCCTTCTCGACCTGAGTGCCGTCCTCCGCATCGAGCTTGACCGTCAGATAGCCCTCGGGAATGCGCATCCCGACAGTTCCATAACCGTATACGCCCATCGTTCCAAGATGCACGATGTGAACGTCCTGCCCCGATTCGACGATAGCGGCTAGCACATTGTGTGTCGCTGAAATGTTGTTCGAGACCGTATAGCGTTTGTGCCAGCTGCTTTTCATCGAATACGGCGCGGCGCGTTGTTCGGCGAAATGCACGATAGCGTCTGGTTTGGTGTCGCGAATCAAGGTCAGCAGTCGGTGATAATTGTCTGCGACGTCGATGTTCAGGTAATTGACGCTGCGTCCCGACCGTTCCCGCCATGCCGCCAAGCGTTGCCCCATCGAGCGAATCGGCGTCAGGCTGGTAATCTCGAGTTCGTTATCAATGTTGCGCCGGGACAGGTTGTCGACAATCGTGACGTCGATTCCCAGCGCACTCAAATGCAGGCTCGTCGGCCATCCGCAGAAGCCATCGCCCCCTAGTACGATTACATGCATTGATGCTGTCCCATGTGCTGTTTAACCGCTGCGCGCTGCGCGCGTGGAAAATCATTGTAGCGGCCGTTCACGACGCCGACTTCAACGCGCGCCGCCGGTGTGCAATTATGCATGCAGCGCGACGTTACTGGACGCTCGCCGTATCGCGCATGCCACTCGACCGGATAATGCCCGAAGTCCCTAATCGCCGCACAGGAAAATAGGACATGAGTGATTACAAAATCTTCGACATCCCTGGTTTCCAGACCCAAAGTGGTTTTACCTTGGACGTGAGGATCGCCTATCGAACTTTTGGCACACTCGCGCCCGGCGGCGACAACGTGGTGGTAATACCGACCTTCTACGGCGGTCGCCACAGCGAAACCGAGTTCATGCTCGCCCCGGGCCGCGCCATCGACCCGCAACGTTATTTTGTCGTCATCCCCAATATGCTCGGCAATGGCTGCTCAAGCTCGCCAAGCAACACACCCGCACCCTACGGCCGCGGCGGCTTTCCGCTCACCACGCTCTACGACAACGTCATGTGTCAGCACCGCCTGCTGACCGAACACCTCGGGGTCAAACGCATTCGGCTGGTGAGCGGCTTTTCAATGGGCGCCCAACAGTCATTTCAATGGGGTGCGCTGTTCCCCGACCTGGTCGATGCCATCGCCCCCATCTGCGGCGCGGCGCGCACCGCGCCCCATAACCATGTATTTGTCGACAGCGCCGTCAACACCCTGAAGCTCGACCCGGCCTTCAACGACGGCTGGTACGAGACCCAACCCGTGCGGGGCGTGCTGGCCTTCGGCCACGTTTATGCGGCGTGGTTGTTCTCGCAAGATTTTTTCAGGGAGAAGCTCTATACACGGCTCGGATTGGCCAGCCGCGACGATGTGATCAAGTTTACCCAGCGTTACTTCCTGGCCAACGATGCCAACGATCTCATCGCCATGGCCCGCACCTGGATGGCGGGTGATATCAGTGCCAATCCGCGCTTCAACGGTGATTTTGATACCGCGTTGAAGGCCATCACCTGCCGTGCCATCGTGATGCCCGGTGATACGGACCTATATTTCCGCGTACCGGACAACGCCTATGAAGTGGCGCGCATGCCGCGTGCCGAACTTCGCGCCATCCCGTCGAAATGGGGCCACGGCGCGGGCTTTGGTATCGACCCGGCGGACAACGTTTTCATCGACAAAGCACTCAGCGAATTATTGAACTGACAAGCGCCGGGTCGACCCTGGGGAGGGGCAGATGACAGTCATGCATGGCGCGCGAATGGGCCTCGTTGCACTCGCGCTCGTGCACTGTCCGACGCGCGCTTTTGAAGCCGTGCAGGTCGGGCCGGTCGCACTCAAACCGAGCTTCAAGACCATTCTTGGTCTGCAGCATGGCGAGGGCATCAACTACGGCCTGGGTGCGCTCGATGACTTGGGCGAAACTGAGCGTTCGGTGGCCTATATGGTGGCCAAGCCCAAGCTTGATCTGAACCTGCCCTTGGCCGGCGACGGCCCATTCGGCGCGTCTTCGTTATACGGCGCGCTGTCCGTCGTCGCAGCCACCACCCAGCTTGATGGCGAGATCTCCGGACAATTTGCGCGCTCGGGGGACTGGGCGGTCAACACCGATCATGCCTACCTGGGTTGGCGCAACGAGTTCGTCGATCTGTCGGTCGGAGGGCAGGAGTTTTCCGTCGGAGACGGTTTTATCATCGGCGACGGTAACTTTAACCAGGGCGGCGAAAACGGCCAGTACTGGTCGGGCGCCTTCGGCGCGTGGCGCAACACCGCCATCCTCAAGATCAATACCAAACCGCTGCGCGCCGATCTGTTCTGGTTGCGCACCGATACGGATTTTAAGGATGCGCGTGTTGCCGGCATCAACGTAGAGACCACCACCGCCGAGACCTTCGGCACCTTGGGCGCCATGTACCTCGAAGTTTTGCAGGGTGGGCAGTTCAACTACGACGGCATGAAGGTGTGGAATTTCCGCGGCGCGGGCATCAAGGTGCCCGGTGTGCCGGCCTTGAAACTCTATGGTGAATGGGTGCTGGAAAGGGGTCGGGATCTGCAAGCCGACGGCGCGCCTAACGATGCCACCGCGTGGTATGCCGAAGGCGAGTTGACCATCCCCGGTTTGGCGTGGCTGACCCGCCTCAGCTACCGCTATGCGTGGATGTCGGGCGATCGCCCGGAAACACTGGCCAACGAAGAATATCGCGGTCTGTTTTTCACCATCTTCCGGCGTGACTGGGACACCTGGTATCAAGGCGAGATTGCCGGCGAATACCATCTGTTCAACAGCAATCAGATCACCCAGATGCTCAAGCTGAAAACCTTCCCGGTCAAACAATGGGCGCTGACCGCCTATTACTATCATCACGAACTTGAAGAACCGCACTATTTCGCCACCGCCGTGACCGAAACCAATTGGGCAGACGAGATCAATTTTGGGGTCGAACACTTCGTGACGGACCGCTTCTACGGTTACGGTGGTATCGCGTGGTCCACCCCTAACGCCGCCGCCCGTCAGGTATTTGGCGCGCGTAACTTCTGGGTCATTCAAACCTATCTGACCTACACATTCTGAGGTGAATCCATGAGCGCTATCAGCCGCGTCAGTCCAGCCGATGAGGTCACCACAAAGGCCTTCGCCGCCGGCTGTGCTTTCATTGACGGGCAGTTCCTGCCCATTGCCGAAGCACGCATCCCCATCACCGACACGGGCTTTACCCGTTCCGACTGTACTTACGATGTGGTTGCCACCTGGCGTGGCAATTTTTTTCGGCTGGACGACCACCTCGCGCGCTTCGAGCGCTCGTGGCAGACCCTGGGGCTCAAGCCGCCGCTGTCGCGAGCGGCTATCGCTGCGGCCTTGATCGAATGCGTGCAACGCAGTGGCCTGCACGAGGCCTATGTTGAGATGATTGTGACACGCGGCTCGCCCCCGCCCGGTGAACGGGATCCGCGCACCTTCAGCAACCGCTTCTACGCCTTTGCGGTGCCCTATGTGTGGCTGGTGAAACCGGACGACCAACTGCGTGGCATCAATCTTGTGATTGCCCGTGACGTGGTCCGTATCGATCCCCACGCGGTCAATCCGACGGTCAAAAATTTTCACTGGGGCGATCTCACCCGCGGTCTGTTCGAAGCCTATGCACGCGGCGGACATAGCGCTGTTTTATTGAACGCCGCCGGCGAAATCACCGAAGGCCCTGGCTTTAATGTCTTTGCGGTGGGCGCCGGGCGTTTGTGGACGCCGGATCGTGGCGTCCTGCAGGGCATCACGCGCGAAACCGTCATCACCCTCGCCGCCGAATGTGGCATCACGACCGAAGTCAGCATGGGCGGCGCCGAGCGGCTGACCCGTGCCGATGAAATTTTTATCACCAGCACTGCCGGCGGCGTGATGCCAGTGACACAACTCGACGGCCAAGCGCTCGGTGATGGTCGACCCGGACCGATCACCATGAAACTGCGGCAAGCCTACTGGGACGCCCATCGTGATCCGCGCTGGGCGACGCCAGCATTCGTTTAGGCGAACAATTCAGATTCACAACCAAGAACTCGTCATGACTACAACCATCCAGATCGATACCATCACCGAACACGAAGTGGTGCTGCCGGAGCTACTCGGCTTCGGACGCCATTTCACCCCCCGCATGTTCAGTCAGCGCTACGATAGTGAGCACGGCTGGCACAACGCCCGCATCGGGCCCTATCAAGCCATCAGCCTCGATCCGGCCGCCACGGTCTTTCACAACGGTCAGATGATTTTTGATGGCACCAAGGCCTACCGGCGCCCCGATGGTGATATCAACCTGTTCCGCCCACAGTGCAACGCGGAGCGTTTCAATACGTCGGCACAACGCATGGGCATGCCAAGCGTAGACCCGGCTTTCCATGTGCACGCGATCGAAACCCTGGTTGGCCTCGATCATCGCTGGGTACCGGATCGCGAAGGCACCGCGTTGTATATCCGCCCGGTCATGATCGCGACGGAAAAAACGCTGGAAGTCCGCGCCGGTCGTGAATATCTCCACTACATCATCCTGTCGCCGGTCGCGCCCTATTTTGCCGCTGGCTTCGCACCGGTCGCGGTCTATGTTTCAGACGACTATGTGCGCGCGGTGCGCGGTGGTACCGGTGAGGCCAAGACCCCCGGCAATTACGCGGGCTCTATTGCGGCCACTGAAGTGGCTTTAGCCAAGGGTTATCAGCAGGTCCTGTGGCTGGACGGTGTCGAGCGGCGCTTTGTTGACGAGGTGGGCGCAATGAATATCGCGTTTGTCTACGACGGGCGCGAGATTGTGACGCCGGTGTTGAGCGGTGCGATTTTGCACGGTGTGACACGTCGTTCCCTGTTGCAGCTGGCGCCCGACCTGGGGTTTGCCGTCAGCGAAAGGCGTATTGCCATCGACGAGGTGCTGGCCGGACTAGCCAGCGGCCGTATCACCGAGATATTTGGCATGGGCACCGGCGCCGTCATTGCGCCCGTCGGACGCCTGCACTATCAGGATCGGGAAATTGTCGTCACAGATGGCCAGCCTGGCCCCGTCGCGCGCACGCTGCATGCTGAACTCACTGCACTGCAGAGCGGTCGCCGACCCGACCCCTATGGCTGGACCAGAAAAATAGCTGCGCCCGTCGGCCACGACACTTAAATTCATCGCCACAAGGGCATCGACCATGACAACTGTCAAACTCATCGACTACGCCGACGCGGAACCCGCCGTACGAGCGGTTTATGACGATATCCGCGCGACGCGTAAAACCGAATTCATCAATAACTTCTGGAAAGCGCTCGCCCACAATCCCGACCAGCTGAAACGCACCTGGGAGAGTGCCAAAGCAGTAATGGCGCCAGGCGCGCTCGACCCTTTGACCAAAGAATTGATTTATATCGCCGTCTCCGTCGCCAATGCCTGCGACTATTGCATTCACTCCCACACCGCCGCGGCGCGTGCCAAGGGCATGACTGAAGGCCAATATGCCGAGTTGCTGGCCGTCATCGGCATGGCTCATCACACCAATGGACTGGTTGCGACGCTGCAAGTCGAAGTGGACGAAGTTTTCAAGGCCTGAAGCTGCTTACATCCCAGGCTGTGAACGTGGTCTGCTTCACGGCCAACGCGTCACAACACGGGTAGCCTGCGCGAAAGTCCAAGCCGCGACGAACACGGGCGTCAGATGGCGAATTTGGGGATTCAGCGCATGTTTAGTGACTCGCGCTACCATCGCGCTGCGCTGAAACAGGAGCCGCTAGTGACTGCCGTTTATTCGGGACAGATTTGAAGCAACCAATCCGCGTCTACGGCGTCTACCCAGGAAGGCAATGACGGATACCGTCTGCATCCTCATTCTTCAACGGAGCATTCTAAACATGCACAAAAAAATGCTGCTGCCCCTGATTGCGCTGCTGCTCGTGGTATACGGCGGAGACGCAGCAGCGCGCCACGGTCGTAGCCGGGTTCATACCAGCGTTGGCTTCTATTTCAACGATCCGTTCTGGTGGGGACCGGACCCGTTTTTTTATCCCTACCGGCCTTATTACTACAGCCCGCCGCCAGTCATCATTGAGCAGCGCGAACCGCCGGTATACATCCAGCGCCAGCTTGCGCCCGCTGCGCCTGCGCCGGCCGTGAGTTCGAACTGGTATTACTGCCCCAAGCCGTCCGGCTACTACCCCTATGTGCAAAGCTGCAGCCAGCCCTGGGTAAGCGTCGATCCGCGCAGCGTCCAGACAGCGCCGGCGCGCTGAGCCATTCCGCAGGAGAGCCAATATGAAATCCCTATCGCGCATAATCACTATCGTCCTCAGCGGCAGCCTCGCCGCCTGTGCCACCTACCCCAGCGGACCGAGCATGATGGCCCTGCCGGGAAACGGCGCGAGCTTTGATCAGTTCCGTGTCGACGATTTTGCGTGCCAGACCTACGCCCAACAAACCCTGGGCGGTCAAACGCCCCAACAGGCGGCTTCCGACAGTGGTGCCAATACCGCCGCTGTCGGCACTGTGATCGGTGCAGCGGCGGGCGCACTGCTCGGTGCCGCATCGGGCAATGCCGGCGCGGGTGCGGCCATCGGCGCGGGTAGCGGTCTGGTCCTGGGCAGTGCTTCCAGTACCGATTCCTACGCCGCCAGTGGCTACCGCGCGCAACAACGCTACGACGACGCCTACATCCAATGCATGTATGCCAAGGGGCATCAGGTGCCGGTGCCCGCGAGCGTCGCCAATTTTCAGCAGTCGGCGCCGGCCGCCAATACGCCGCCACCTAGTGGTTCAGTCACCGTTCCACCTGCTGGCGGCAACTATCCACCACCCGGCACTGCTCCGCCGCCTGGCTACTGATCCCGGCACGGGGCTGGCCACTACCTTGGCCGGCCCCGGTGAAGCATCCCTTGGTCTTGCTCTGAAGGCTCTGATTCGCGCCGTTGCTTCGCGGACGCTTGCCCGAGCTCACCCACGCCGAATCGCTCTGCAACCCAGGTTGCAAGCTCGGCCGAGACACGACTTCGCGGCGCAAATTCATGTTTTCTCAGCGCTAGTGATTCCATTCGTGGCGCATCCAGTGGTATTGTCCCCCGCTATCTTGTGACCGGCTTCGCCGTCCCGCGTATGCCATCGGGCGGCCGGGGCGATGCGCAAGCGCTCTAAATGCGGAAGCGATCGGAACCAGCGGCAGCGTGATAGACGAGAAAGTAGAAGGAATCACCCGACCCGACGATTGGGGTCGCAGGCGCGGCAGCATACGACACGACGTTTCGCTGCCGGCCATTGTGTTCGACCGCCGGGGCACTGCCGTCGCGTGCACGGTAGAAGATATCAGCAGCACCGGCATGTCGCTGAAGATCGATTTAAAGGCGGCCGAGCCCGGCCGAGAGGCGCTGGAGCAGGGCACTGGCGCCAGGTTGGAATTCTCCGTGCGCACCGAGACGGGCGGTAGTCAGAAGGTCGCGGTGCCGGTGCAAGTCATGTGGCGAACACCGGTTGGCCTGGGCGTGCGTTTTAAACGTCAGGACGACAATCTGCGCGCCGCGCTAAAAGTCATCGCCCAAGCGGCGGTCGAGGCGCGAGCAGCTGAGCCCAGCGGTGGCCGCCGCGGCCGGTCAGAGAATCATCGCAAGGTCATGCTGGCCTGTCGCAAGACCAGCGAAAAACTCCTGCCAAACATTATCTGGGCACTGCGCACCGAGACCGTAAAGCGCTTGCGTCACGAAGCCGACGGCGCCACCCCTGGCCAGGCCCGTGAAGCGCGCGCAGAGGCGGACTTGCTCGACGAAAAAGCCATACCGATCGGACGCACCATTGAACGTCAGTTCCTGCAGGCTTTTGCCGTGGTCAGTGACATGGACCAGACCCAGGAGATGACCGTCGCGCCGCTGTTCATGAAAACCGGCGGCAATGATGCCCATAGCGCCGTAAGCGTCGTCGATAATGACGAGAGTCAGCAGGATGCCACCATCCTGGCAATCGGGCATGCCGCGGCCGAGAAATTCAAGCTCAAGCTGTTTCAGCTCAATGTACGGCTGGCCGGCGTGCTTGGCCACTCGTTGGATCCCGAAGATAACCCGCTACAACCGGTCACCGCCTGTCGCATTCTGTGGCACGCAACAGTCGAGTATTGCGACTCGCCACGTATACGACGCTGCCTGCATGACGCCATCCGGGCGCGTGTCGTGCCCTTGTTGGGCGAGCTTTACGAGGCCTTGGAAAAGACCCTCGATGATGAAGGCGTGCCGCGCGCATTCGAACGCATCGGCTGATCTGACAGACCCGCACCTGCGCGTCTTGCCGCTTGTCTCCTGAGAACGCTGCCAAGCGCTCGGCACCAAGGTATATTGCCCGCCGTCGCCCCGCTGTGGCCGACATCTGCTCAATCAATACAACGGAGTATCGCGATGGCCAGCGCTTCACCCACTGCCGGATTTGTCATGAACCAGACCATGCTGCGGATCCGCGACCCCAAGGTCTCCGTGGCCTTTTATCAGGACGTGCTCGGCATGAGCTTGCTCGATCGCTACGATTTTGAGGCGATGCAATTTTCATTGTATTTTGTCGGCTACCTCGCCCCCGGTGAATCTATTCCCAGTGATGCGGGCGAGCGCGCGCAATGGGTGTTCGGACGCCCCGCGCTGGTCGAGTTGACCCACAACTGGGGCAGCGAATCCGATCCCAAGTTTGCCGGTTACCACGACGGCAATAGCGATCCGCGCGGCTTTGGTCACATCGGCATCTCGGTACCCGATGTTTACGCGGCCTGTGAACGTTTTGAAAAACTCGGTATTGAATTTGTGAAACGACCCGACGACGGCAAGATGAAGGGCCTGGCCTTCATCAAGGATCCGGATGGTTATTGGATAGAGATCCTGAGCCCGCATGGCCTGCGAGCGATAGTCTCTTCCTGACGGAATACAACCCGGGACACTGCTCAGCGCCCGCCAACGCTAACGGGTGCCGAGCGAGGTCCAGCTTGCTCAGGCGTTACGAAT
This sequence comes from Pseudomonadota bacterium, assembly GCA_031418675.1. GTDB lineage: Bacteria > Pseudomonadota > Gammaproteobacteria > JADJYF01. The sequence continues at coordinate 1,183 of JANOXY010000838.1, read as the reverse complement.
GGTCATGCCGCCGTCAACGGCGAGATGCTGGCCGGTGATGTATTGCGCGGCCGGCAGCACGAAGTTCAAAGTCGCCTGCGCCACCTCCTCCGGTTCCGCATAACGACGCAAGGCAACGCGCCGGCGGGCAAACTCGGCTTTGGCCTCCTCCGGAATCCCGGCCGTCATGCCGGTACGGATCGGCCCCGGGCAAATACAGTTGACGGTGATGCCACGCGTCGCGAATTCCACCGCTAGGGAACGTGTTAATCCGATCACCCCGGTTTTGCCGGCCGTATAAGGGCTAATGCCCTTGGTTGCACCCAGCCCCTCGGTCGAAGCGATGTTGACGATACGTCCGGCGCCGCTCTTCAACAGGTGGGGCAGGCAGGCACGAATCAACATGACTTGGGACTTCAGCAGCACATCGAGTGTGCGATCCCACGCCGCTTCAAAATCTTCGGCCTCAAGCGGTCGCTCGATACAAATGCCGGCGTTGTTGACCAGGATGTCCAGACCACCCCACTTCGTCACAATGGCCGCCGCCACGCGCTCGCGATCAGCGCCCTGGGCGACGTCCAGCGTCCAGCCTTCGGCGCTGCCACCAGCTCCTTTGATTTCGTCGACCACGGCCTGCACTTTTGCCGCATCGAGATCCGTCACCGCCACATGGGCGCCCTCGTCGGCAAACAGATGGGCGGTCGCGCGTCCCATGCCACTGGCGGCGCCCGTCACCAGCGCAACCTTACCAGCGATGCTGCGACTCAACGTACTCAAACGTGCCATTACTTGTTCTCCCCTGTCGGCTTGGTCGATGATTTACCGTTGACGAGTAACTCCTGGGCGAGTGCTCGCAAGCGGCTTTTTTGGATCTTTGTGCCATTGGCACTCAAAGTGGTTGGAAATGCGTCGATGACGAATACACGGCGCGGCACTTTATAACTCGCCAGACGCGCGCGGCAAAAAGCGATGATATTCGCTTCGTCTATCACCAATTGTGCAGCCAGCACGAAACAGACCGCGGCGGGGGCGCCGTCAATCTCAATCGCCACAACCTGGCTACTGCTGACGTGCGGATGTTGGTCCAGTAGCGATTCGATCTCGAGCGGACTGGTCAGAAATCCGCCCAGGCGCATCACATCACCCATGCGCGCGAGATAACAAAAGCGTCCATCGGCTTCCAGATAGCCCAGATCGCCGGTGC
>JANOXY010000837.1:0-12908 GCA_031418675.1 Pseudomonadota bacterium | reverse complement strand
GCAGCGGCGCGGCCTATATCGACGGTCTGGATGTGCGCAGCGAGGGCCAGGCGGTGCGCACACGCATCGGTTATATGAGACAGAAATTCGGACTCTACGATGACCTGACCGTGCTCGAGAATCTGCGCTTTTACGGCATGGACTATGGACTTGCCGGTGAGCAATTGACGGCACGTATTAACGCCGCCGTTGAACGCAACACGCTCGGCCCCTATAGCACGCGTTTTGCTGGCCGGCTGTCGGGCGGCTGGCGCCAGCGACTGGCGCTGGCCTGCGCCATGATCCATGCACCGCGCATTGTGTATCTCGATGAACCTACGGCCGGCATCGACCCCGTCGCCCGTCGGCAGCTGTGGGACTTATTGTTTGACCTGTCCAGCCAGGGCATCACATTTTTTGTCACCACCCATTACATGGACGAAGCAGAGCGCTGCAGTCATGTGGCTTATCTGTATTACGGACGTCTGATCGCCGATGGCACACCCGCCGATCTATGTCGACTGCCGGAAGTGACACCGGCTGGCACGCAACGTGTAGCCATCGCGACACGCGACGCTGGACAGGCACGACGCATCGCCGCCGACATCGCTATCATCCACAGCAGTACTATTTTTGGGCGTAGCCTGCATGCCCTGATCGACGATGACGCCGATATCAACACCGTCGCAAGCGAGTTCAGCCGTCGGGGCATCGTGGTCGACGAAGTGCGACCGCTGGTGCCCACCCTTGAAGACGTGTTTGTTGCCTTGACCGAGCGGCGCCAGCGTGAACTGGACGGCGCAGCATGAGCGCATTACGTGGCTTTCGCGCGGTGTTCTACAAAGAGATGCTGCATGCACGACGGGATCGACTCGCGATTGTGTTTGCGCTTGTGATGCCACTCATGCAGATGGTGATCCTGGGCACTGCCATCGACACTAATGTGCGCCAGGTGCCGACCGTCGTATTTGATGAATCGGGCCTATCGGGCGCCGCCGGCGCGCCGCTGGCCGGCACCGGCGTCAGTCGTGCTTTTGTCGATCGGCTACGCAACTCCGATACCTATCACATCTATCGCTATGTCGATTCAGACCGGGCCCTGAACGACGAAATGGTCGCCGGCCGTGCGCGGGTTGCGATCAAGATCCCACGCGGTTTTGCGCGCGATGTGCTGGCCAGACGCCAGGCGCAGGTGCTGGTGATGGTGGACGGCTCCGATTCAGCGGTGGCTGGCCAAGCCTTGAATGTTGCCAGTCAGCTGGGACTCGACGAGTCGTTGCGGCGCATGCTGCCCGGTGGTGTGCGCCCGATCATCGATGTGCGTCCCAAGCTCATGTTCAATCCCGACTCCCGCTCACCGAATTTTTTTCTACCGGGCTTGATGGCGGTGCTGCTGCTGTTTGTCACCACCATGCTCACGGCGTTTTCCATCGTGCGCGAAAAAGAACGTGGCACGCTCGAACAACTACTGGTCACACCCGCGCAACCGCTGGGCATCATGCTCGGCAAAATCACGCCCTACTTTGCACTCGGCCTGGTTGAGCTGGTGGTGATCCTGCTGTTCATGCGCTTTGCTTTTGGCGTGCCCATGCATGGCAATCCGCTGCTTCTGGTCGTTCTCGCTACAGGTTATGTATTTGTCAATCTGACCATCGGACTTTTGATCTCGACCAGCGCCAACAGCCAGACCGAAGCGCTGCAGCTGGGCATGATGACCATCCTGCCCAGCATCTTCCTGTCGGGTTACATCTTTCCGCGGGACACCATGCCGCTGTTTTTTTATGGCGTGAGTTATCTCATTCCAGCGACTTATATGGTCGACATCGCGCGCGGTGTGATCCTGCGCGGTGCCGGCCTGGCCGAGCTGTGGAGCAATGCGCTGATATTGAGCTTGATGGGTGTGCTCATACTATTGCTCGCCGCGCGGCGCTTTCAGCGCATGATCGTGTGAGCGGCGTGTGCCCGATTACCCGTTCAATCGCGATACGGCAGCGCACCCAGAAAATCCTTTTTGCCGACCTCAACACCGTTGTGGCGCAGGATGGCGTAGGCGGTGGTCACGTGGAAATACATGTTCGGCACGGCGTGCTGAATCAGGAACTCTGCACCGGATAAAGACTTTCCCGCCCAGCGCGGGGTGGTGATGCGCCGTTCGTCGGCGCCGGCAAAATCCGCCGCGGAAAAACTCGCCAGATAACTCACCACGCTGTGCACGCGCGCCTTGATCTCAGCCAGGGTTTGTTCAGTATCGGGATGGCTGGGCGCGCTTGCTTCTTTGCCGGCGAGTCGCGCGGCGCCGAGCTTGGCGGTGTCGCAGGCCACCTGCACCTGGCGTATCAGGCTGAACTGATCGGGGGCCAGGCGTGCCTGCAGCAGCACCTCCATATCAAATTTTTTGTTGCTCGCATGCTCAGCGGCTTTGTCGAGCAGGGCCGCCAGATTGACCAGCAGCTTGCTGAATTGAACGATGACCGTGGGGTAAATCATGGAGGGATTCCGTTGTGAGTAGGGTTGGACGTGGACTATACCCCGAAGCCGCTGCGCACTTTACCTGAGTGCGCGCGGCGGCGATGGAGCGATGGCGGGTTTAACCGAAGCGTTGACGGGCAGCGGCGCGCAGTTCGTCGCGAAAATCGGGATGGGCGATTTCGATCAACATCTCGGCCCGGCCCCGTTCGGTGGCACCGGCGAGGGAGGCGATGCCGTATTCCGTGACCACGTAGTCGACATAGGTACGTGGCACCGACACTATCTGACCTTCGGGAAACATCGATACGATGCGCGAGGTGGCGCCGCCGCGGGCCGTCGAAGGCAACACGGTGATCGAGCGACCACCGGGGGATAAATACGCCCCGAGCACAAAATCGAGCTGTCCGGCCACACCGGTATACATGTTCGGGCCAAAAGCTTCGGCGGTGATCTGGCCGGTGAAATCCACCGCCAGGGCATTGTTGATCGCCACCTGGTTGTGACTCCCGGCAATCACGGCGGGATTGTTGGTGTAAAAAGCATCGCGCAGTTCAACCACCGGATTACCGTCCACAAACGCATAGTCGTCGGGATCGAGAAACATGCCGGTCGCCACCATCTTGCCTATGTCGATGGTTTTGCGCCGGCCAGTGATGACGCCGCGTTTATACAGATCAACCATTGACGAAGTAATGATCTCGGAATGTACGCCGAGATCGTTTTTGTCACGCAGATAAAGCCCCGCCGCCATCGACACCGAACCGAGCCCGACCTGGATGGTATCGCCGTCATTGACCAGCGAGGCCACCAGGGCGCCGATTTTTTCCGCCGCTTGTTGCTCGTCGGGCGTGATGGCCAAGGTCAGGCTGAAGGGCGGAATCGGTTGCGGCTCTTCCACCAGATAATCAAGATCCGAAACATGTACGTAGTTATCACCGCCGGTGCGGATCAGCAGTGGATTCACTTCCGCGATAACGAGCTTGGCGCGTTCCACCCACGGGCGCGAAAACCACAGCTGTTCGCCAAAGCTGCAGAAACCCTGGTCATTCGGTGGTGAGACCATCACGAATAACACATCGGCATCGAGCAGGGGGGAAGCACGCTTGCCGCTGAAGGTCTTGGCCGGCGAATAAACGGTGGATATGTGATAGTCGAGGCGCTTTTCGCGGTACAGCGGTCGTGAGTGGCCGGACAGATAACTGGCTTCGATCTTAAACGCGCTGCTGCACTGTTTATCGAACCAGCCGTAGGCCTGCATGGTATTGCTGGTGACGATTTCAACGTCGCGCAGTTCCTGCCAGCGGGCGCACAGCGCTTTGATGAGATATTGCGGCTCGGCGGTCACGAGCGAGGTGAGCACCCGTTGTCCCGACTTGACCATGGCGGCGGCCGCCTCGACGCTCAGCAATTTATCTTTGTAACGAATCCGCCAGTCGGTATTCATCGAGCTCCCCCTGGGTGAAGTGCATCCTCGTCCGCGCTCACGGACACGCGCAGGCTTTTAGTTCAGCCCGCGTGATGCCGCGTGTCATTGTAGGGGCGAAAATAACTTTGAATGCGCTATCGGTAAGGGTAGCTAAGACCTCACCCATCGTGCGAACCGTGGGACATGCCGGGCATCGTGGGCATGGCAGGCGGGGGAGCTGATGTTGCGCCCGCCGCGGCGCGGTAACGAACCGGATTGCCAAAATCCGGATCACTGCTGACGCGGTGGGCGACACCGCCCGGCGGGTTTTTATACCAGCCGGGATCACCGTAGTCGCCGCGCGCGAGATCATCACGCACCTTTACCACCGTAAACATGCCGCCCATGTCCAGGCTACCAAAGGGCCCCTCGCCACCGCCCATCGGTAAGGTATTGGGCGGGCCTTGCAGCATTCCCATGGCGAGATGGCCGCTGTGTTCAGACATGCCCTCGCGCCCCATCGCCATATAACCCGGCAGCGTTTTGCGGATCTCTGCGGCGATACCACTCTGATCAACACCAATGGCATTGGGGATGCCATGACCCATGGCGTTCATGGTGTGATGGGATTTGTGACAATGAAAAGCCCAGTCACCGGCGAGCGCAACAAACTCAATATCACGCACCTGGCCAACGGCGACCAGCTCCGTCACTTCGGTACGCCAGCGCTCGACGGACCAGCGTCCACCGTCACCACCCGTCACCTGGAACTGTGTACCGTGCAGATGCATAGGATGATCGTGCATCGAGAGATTGGCGATGCGGATGCGTACCCGCTCACCGCTGCGCGCCACCATGGGCGCCACCGCCGGAAACACCTTGCTGTTGATACTCCACAGATTGAACTCGGTCATGATCGACGGGTCCGGTCGCCAGGTGCCGGGCTGCAGCGCCCAGTTGTGCAGCATCAGGCAGTAGTCACGATCGATGGCACGCGGCTCACCATCACGCGGATGAATGATGAACATACCCATCATGCCCAGAGCGAGCTGCACCATCTCATCGGCATGGGGGTGGTACATGTGGGAGCCGTGCTGCTTGAGCGTGAATTCGTAGGCGAAGGTTTCACCGGGTTTGATGTGCGGCTGGGTCAGGCCGCTGATGCCATCCATGCCACTCGGTAAATACAAACCATGCCAGTGCACCGAGGTTGGCTCGCCGAGGCGATTGGTGACAAAAATACGCACCCGATCACCTTCAACGGCTTCTATCGTCGGGCCGGGTGTTGAGCCGTTATAACCCCAGCATTTGGCTTTACAGCCCGGAGCAAATTCGTGCTCGATCGGCTCTGCGACCAGATGAAATTCTTTAACACCGTCACGCAGGCGATGGGGCAAGGTCCAGCCATTGAGCGTGTGTACCGGCACCTGAGCAAACCTGGCCGGTGCCGCGGTGGAAAGAGGGGGAGGAGTTTGCGCCGCGGCTTGTTTGCTGCGCGCCAGGAGCGCACTCGCGCCACTCAGCATGCTCAAGGACAAGAGCTTTCTGCGGGAAATCATTGCGCACCTCCAGGATGCTGGGTGTGATCGGTTGGTAAAGGATCCAACGCGGGGCTCGAATGGCCAGGGTGGGTCGCGGTGTCAGGCGTCATCATCGGCGCGGTATCGTTGAGCGACGCAACCGCATCGGGCAGCCGCGCACCCACCGCACGACCGAGCTCAGCACGCGCCAGCCAATAGTCACGCACCGCTTCGATATAGGCCTGGTAAGCATCGAAGGCCTGTTGTTTCACTACCAGCAAATGGAATGGCCCTTCGAGCATGTAGTTGACGTCCTGCTGGGTGCGCTTGACCACGTCTTCCCGCGCCGGGATCAGTTGGGTACGCAGCAGCTCGGCGCGCGCGCGCGACGCTGCGGCCCGCTGGCTTTGCTGTTGCACCTGGTGGGTGACGGCCAGTTCCAGACTGGCGAGCGTCGTTTGGGCCAGTTCGAGCGCGGCCTGGGCACGGGCGCTTTTGCCGGCACCCTGGTTGAACACTGGCAACTCCAAGGACAAGGTCGGGCCGCTGAGACGCGCTCGGTCGGTCTGGCGTTCGCTGAGGACGCCTACTTCCACCGCGCCCAGGTAACGAAACGTTTGCGCGGTGCGCAGTGCGTCGGTGAGCAGCGTGACCTCGCGACGTTGCGCCGCCAGGTCCAGCCGCGATTTGAGTGCGAGCGCGATCAGCACGGCGGGCTCGTCGTCGTGGTCCAGTGGTGCCGGCAGTTCCGCCACGGTGTGCCAGTCACTCGTCGCGGGTGCGAGGCCCAGCAATTCGTTCAGCGTAGTGCGTGCGAGTAGCACCTCGTTGTCGGCCTGCAGTGCGCTCGCCGCTGCGGTGGCCGCGTCGGCCGATTGTTGCGCCCATTCCCGCGCCGTCAAATTACCGGCATCCATGAAGCGCAGCGCGAGATCGGCTGAATTTTTTGCGTTGCTGGCTATGGCGCGGCGCAGGCTGGCGAGTTGTTGCAGACCAAGCAGATTGTTGTACGCAATCTCAACTTCCGCCGCGAGGTTCAAGAGCGCCACTCCAGCCTGTTCTTTGGCCCGTTCGAACTCACCGGCCGCAAGCCGCGCACGGGCCGGCAGCAGCAACAGATCCGTGAAACTCTGTACCAGTCCAAAACCAACCTGATGCGCCTGGCCACTGACGTTGGAGGCCAGATGCTCAACCGACAGACGCGGATTCGAAAGTCGGCCGGCGTCGTAAACCTCGGCTGCAGCGAAACCAAGACGCGCGTATTCAGCGCGCACCCGCGGGTTGTTCAGCAAGGCTACGTGCACCGCTTGTTGTGCTGTCAGCGGGCTGGTCAGCAGTTGAGTGAGCAATGTTTGGGTCGCCGCATCGGGCGCAGCCAGTTGCTGACCACTACGCTCGGCGACCAGCTGGTGGACATCGCTGATACCGCGATCGGCCGGTAGCTGTGCGCAGGCCGTGAACGCCAACAGCGCGAGCGCCGCCATGGCGTGGGGAATCATTCGAATACGAGGCATGGTGCCCCTCCGCATCGGTTTGAATGCATTGCCAGGCGCGCAGCCCTTGGGCTGTGCGTCACTGGGCATGTTCAACAGAGAGGTCGTCGGGGACTTGGACCCCTGACGCCGCGATGATCAGGCGGAGAGGAAAATCGGCGGTCGGAATGGCACGCCCGCTGGTGCGTCGGACAACTCACGTTGTGTGGCGCTGGCGGGATGACCCGGCGCGGCACGATGCTGGAGCGTTTGAGCTTCGATGGGTAGCGCATAAACCAATGCGCAGGCCATGGCACACAGCGCGGCACAAGGACTAAGGGACGACCCGTGGTTACGCGGCTGGTGGTGATCACTGTGCTGGCCAGCGTGCGCCACGTGATGCGGGTGCCCGAGCTGCGCAGCGTGTTGATGAAGCGCAGCCAGCGCAGGACTGGACTCATGCTGGCAGCTGCTCATGCCAAAACTGGCCAGCGCCGAACTGGGCACGGTGAACACCAGTACCAGGCTAACGATGGCGCGCCATCGCCACCGCACGATGCTCACCACCGCAGGGTGACTAAGACTGGCGTTGGAGCGCACTCGTTGCATAGTTATCGGATTGCTGAAAGACGACACTTCATTAGTCTGGTTCAGCGCAATCCAGTTCACAAGCTCGGCGTGGGGTGGGGGCGTAGTGGCGTGTCCCGTGATGAACCTGGGTAATTTTTTTTGCGATTGGCGGGTGGGAATTTATTCAGCCGTTTCTAAGCGTGCTTCAGCGCCATGACCCGGCGTTGAATGTGCGAATAAATTCGCACCTACCCGATGCCAGCGTCAGGATCCATTTTGAAGCGTATTCCGGGCAGGTGCGGGCGGCCGCCAACCGTGCGCCCGATGCTGCTGCACAAAGCTCAGAAAATCAGTGACTGGCACGCCTTTGCTGGCCAGAAAACCCTGCATCTGATTGCATCCGACGGCGCGCAGAAAGGCCAGCTGCGCTTCGGTCTCAACGCCCTCGGCCACCACACTCAGGTTCAAACCATGGGCAAGATGCACAACCGCTTCAACGATCGCACGGTTGCCGCGCTCCTCGGGCAGACCGAACAGGAAAGAGCGATCGATTTTGAGCTCATCGATGGGATATTGGCGCAGATAACTCAATGACGAATAACCGGTGCCAAAATCATCGATCGAGACCTTGAGTCCCAAAGCGCGTATGCGCTCGAGCTTTTGCGAGGATTCCCCATTGCTGTCGAGCAGCAGGCTTTCGGTAATTTCTATGGTGAGTCGCGTGGGATCAAAATGGCCTTGCTGCACAGCACTGGTCAACTGGTCGACAAAGCCCGGCGCATGGAACTGCAGGCTCGAAACGTTAACTGCCAGCTGCAGATCAGCGAGCCCCTGAGCGGCCCAGGCACTGAGCTGCGCGCAGCCCTGGGCAATCACCGCTGCGCCGATGGGCACTATCAGCCCGGTCTCTTCGGCAATCGGAATGAAATCAGCGGGAGAAACCAGGCCACGCTCGGGCAGCTCCCAACGTAGCAGTGCTTCAGCGCCGACCACACGCCCGCTCTGCACGCAGATCTTGGGTTGAAAAACCAGATGCAATTGCTCGCGTTCGATGGCCTTATAAAGCAAGGTCTCCAGGCGTAGCCGATCCGTGACCGATTCATTCAAATGGCGGGTGTAAAACACCGGGCGTTTGGATCGGATCTGTTTGGCCGAGGCGGTGGCAGCGCTGGCATTCTGCAGCAGGCTATCGGCGTCGATACCGTCCTGCGGTGCGATGGCGATGCCGATGCCGAGCGAAACAAACAGTTCTTCATTGGCAAGGTTGAAAGGCTGATCGAAGGCACTGCGCACCTGCTCTGCGAGTCGGGTGATCTGCGCGATGTCCTGCTGCCCAGGTAACACGATGGCAAATTCATCGGCGCCCAGGCGCGCCACGAAAGGTTCTGCGCTGAGTACGTGTTCCAGAGTTTTGTCACCCAGCAGGATGAGCCCTTCCAGACGTTGCGCGATGGCTTTCAGGACCAGGTCACCCATGGCATGACCAAAAGAATCGTTGATCTTCTTGAAGCGCGCCGGATCGATGTGCATCACCGCACACTGTTGCTGGTTCATCAGCGCCATATCCAGGGCCTGGCTCAGACGCTGCTGGAAAGCAATCCGATTGGGCAGGCCGGTGAGTTTGTCGCACAGTGCGAGCCTGTCCTGGTGGGCCTTGGCGCGCAGGGTGTTGCGCAAGCGCAGTGCGAGTTCACTGGGGTCAACCGGCTTGCCAAGAAAATCGGTAGCGCCGATCTGCAGCGCTGTGAGCTTGGTCTCGGCATCAACGGAAGAGGTCAGGATGATGACCGGCGTGTGACGCAGCGTGTCGCTGTCGCGCATCGCCATCAGGATGTCGAAACCGCCGACCTCAGGCATCATCAAATCAAGCAGCACAATGTCCGGACGCCGGCTGTGCATGAGCGCCAGCGCTGCGCGCGAGTCGTTGCTGATGAGGAAATTCTGATAGCCACTGGCTTCAAGAAACATCTGCAACACTTCGGTGGTTGTCGGCTCGTCGTCGATCATCATGATCAGGGGTTGGGCATCCAGCTCGGAATCAACAGCGAGCGACGCCGCCGTATCGGACAGCGAACCTCGGCAGGGTTGCTGCAGGGGCGATGGGCGCACGGCTGACGGCGCATTGGCGGGATGCGGATCCCGAGTGCTTGGTCGTGCGATTAGCGGCATGGGCGGTACTTCCTCTGGGATCTGTAGCGGCCGTGCAGTCTCGGTCTTGATAGCGGATGCGATCAGGAACCGGTGTGGCGCAACGCGTCGGGACTGGTGGCCACCGCGGGCAATTCGATGCGCGCCACGATGTCGCGAATTTCGTTCAGCAGCGGTGCGGCCTGACCACCCTCGCCAACGGCGGCCAACCGCGTGGCCGGGTCGGTGAAATGGTCGAAGCCCACCGAACCGCCGGCGCCCTTTAACCAGCTGCCAAATTCAGCTACCGCGGTGATATCGCTGGCGGAGGCGGCCTGCTCGAGCACGCTCAAGCGCTCGTCCAATCGGGCCAGGAAGCGCTCAACCGTGGCACGCATACGCGGGTCGCCAAGTGGCAGACGCGAGCGCACAGCGCCGGTGTCACGCGACACGCTGGGTGCAAGGCTCGCCACCGTCGGTGTTATTGAGGTCTGGAGGTCGGGCCGTTGCAAGCGCGCCGCGAGCGCCATCAGCCTCGCCAGGGCCGGCGCGATGGCGTCGGTCTCGCCGCCCAGGGCGCTGCTTTCCAAGGCCGACGCCGGCTGCCAGAAACCGCTGTAACCCACCGTTCCGGCCGCACCTTTCAACCAGTGCGCAAACTGTGCAACGGCGCTGAGATCACCCGCCGCCGCCGCGGCCTGAGCTTGCGCAAAACGCGCCGGCAGACCATCAACAAATTTTTTGATGGTGGCGTGCAGGGCCGGATTGCTGTGCGCCAGGCTCGAGACTATCGGTGTGGTGGCGTCGGGCAGCACGGCCGGAACGCCCACCGGCGCGGTGAGCGATGGCCTGCTTGCGGCAACACGCGTGCCACCCAGCAGCCCACCCAGGAGTTCGAGCAGCGCGTCGATATCGACGGGCTTGGTCAGATAATGGGAACAACCCGCCGCCAGGCATTTTTGTTCGAAGCCTTTCATCGCGTCGGCAGTCAAAGCCACGATCGGCGTCGTCAGGCCAGCAGCCCGCAGCCGCCGGCTGGCCTCGTAGCCGTCCATTACGGGCATCTGGATGTCCATCAATATCGCATTAAAGTGCTGGGCGCTAGCGAGCTTGACCGCCTCCAGACCGTTCTCCGCCACCATGGTTGTCAGGCCCGCGTTCTCAAGCACGAGGCGCACCAGCTCGCGATTTTCTTCACCATCGTCAACGACCAGCACCCGTGTCGTGGGCGCGAACTGCCAGCCCGCAACCAGCGCGGCTGACTCGGCGTGCGCCGCGCTGAGGGCGGCGCTGGGTGCGAGCAGCGGCACATCATTTAAGGACCCAGGATCAAAAGTCACGATGAAGGTGGTACCGCGGCCGGCACTGCTATGCGCGACGATATCGCCGCCCAGCAGCCGCGCAAAACGGCGGCTGATGGCAAGCCCCAACCCGGTGCCGCCAAACTGGCGGGTAATCGAGGTGTCAGCCTGCACAAATGGCTCGAAGATGCCCTCGAGTTTATCCGCCGCGATGCCTACACCGGTGTCGACCACATGCAGGTGATAAAGCGGCACTGCATTGTCGGTCACCAGCGCGAGGCGCACCTGCACGCCACCGTGAGCGGTGAACTTGATGGCATTGCCGATGAGGTTGGTGGCTATCTGGCGCAGCCGTGTTGGATCGGTCTGCACCGTGGTCGGCACTGGACTGTCGATCAATAGTTCAAGGCTGAGGCCTTTGGCTTGCGCCTGCACCTGCAGCACCGACACCACGTCCTTCATCAAGGTGTGCACGGGTACACGCAGCCGCTCCATTTCCAACTGGCCGGCTTCGACCTTGGACAGATCGAGCACATCGTCGATGAGTTGCAGCAGATGGGTGCCGCTGCGATGAATGGTGTCGAGATACTTATGTCGATCTTCGTTGGAACGCGCATAACCGCGGCGCAGAACATCGGTGAAGCCGAGGATGGCGTTCATGGGCGTGCGGATCTCATGGCTCATGTTGGCCAGAAAATCGCTCTTGGCCTGATTGGCGGCTTCGGCTTCGTCCTTTGATGCACGCAGCTCAACTTTGTTGGCTTCGAGTTCCGTCACATCATCCAGGCTGACCAGCACACCGGCATGATCACCACCGCTGCCCAGCACCGGCGAACAGTTAACGATAAAACTGCGCCGTCGACCCTGCGCATCGCTGAGCTCCAGCATGTCGTTGCGTTGGGGCAGCCCGGCCTTCAGGGCCTTGACCCAGGGCGCTTCACCCGCCGCCAGCGCCGCGCCACCGGCGCGCGCAAAACCGAGTTTTGAGGCGCGCACACCCAACAACTTTTCCGGGGTTCTGCCGAGTATCGTGGCAAGGGCAGCATTGGCGAGCACCACCTGTTCTTTTTTATCGAGCACGATGAGACCTTCGGCCAAGGTATCGAGCGCGGAACGCACATGGGTTGGCACCGCTTGCGAAGGATCCAGATGACGCAGTACCCGCCCGAGGTAAAAACGGAACAGGAAAAACCCACCCACCACAATGAACAGCAGCAGATGCACACGGGGATCGAACAGCAAGGCCAGGCGTCCGCCATGACGTAGCGGCGCGTAGCGCAGTTCGATACGGCCCCAGGGCGCACCACCCTGCCACACCGGCACCTTCACGTAGCTGTCCGAGGACTGATCCCGATCATCATCATGCCAGTGCCGTTCGTGATCACCGACCGTGACCACCACTTCGCCATCACGACGGCGTACGCCGGCCGACAGCAGATCTTCATTACGATCGACCACCAGCCGCAGGGTGCTGCGCAAGCGGCCTAAATCATCGTGGCTGATGAGGGCCGAGCCATTGGCCGCTATCGCTTCGGCCATCGTGGCGCGGCCGGCCCGCACGGCACGTTGTTCATCGGGCACCAGACCTAACAGCAAGGCCAGCAGCAACACCGAAAACAGAACAAAAGACAAACCCAAGGCGATATGGGTGCGGGTTGCGATACTTTTGATCATGGCTCCGAGTCTCTCGCTAGCTGCCCCGCAACAGGCTGAGCCGCATCTATCGTTTGATCAGTAACTGTTGGTGAGAGTGGCTCTTGGTCTTGCGATGCGGATGACTGCTGGTCGAGCATTGTCGCGAGGGAGTCGTCGTCACCTTCTTCGTCTTCGCGTTGTTTCAGGCTCGCGAGAATCGGCAGCGGATCGACGGAACGCCAGACCGGCAATGACGACAACATGCTCGCCACCAGCAAGCCACCGCGTGTCAGCCTGGCCACATAACCGACGGTGAAGCCGGTCGAAGCGACCGCGGATGCGCTCACTATGGTGCCCTGGCTAGCCGCCAAAGCGTCCATGTTCTTGCGCACACTATCCAGTTCGTCACGAAACTGCGGGGTATCGAGGG
>JANOXY010000836.1:0-3934 GCA_031418675.1 Pseudomonadota bacterium | reverse complement strand
AAGGTCAGCGACATCATCGGCGAAATCGCCGTGGCGTCCGAAGAACAGTCTTCAGGCATTTCCCAGGTCAATACTGCTGTCACGCAGATGGACCAGATGACCCAGCAAAACGCGGCACTTGTCGAAGAGGCGGCCGCGGCCAGCGAATCCATGGACGAAGAGTCGCGCGCACTGATGGAACTGGTGCAGTTCTTCCAACTAGGGAACAACTCAAACACAGCAACCGCAGCGAGCGAGCGACGGCTTGCGACGCGGCCGTGGTCTGGCAACAGCGGGGCGAAACCTACGGTAAAAGCTGCGCCAAAAGCGCTCGCACGGGCGGCCAATGGCAGCGCCCATGGTGACGATGTGTGGGACGAGTTCTAAGTCGATTGCAGGCGCCTCAGAGACACGCCAACTCTCGTCCGCAACGCATGAATAGGGAGTATCGATATGAGCAATATAAGTTCCTCCGACCCTGACAACACCTTGATCGTGAAATTGGGATCGACCCTGCGCATCGGCGACGTAACCACGTTCAAAGCGGAAACCGATGCCTTGCTCACTGCCGCACCCGGCAAGACCGTGGTATGCGATGCAGCGGCGGTGGAATTCATCGACGCGGCAGCACTGCAGCTGCTGGTGGCGATGGGCCAGGCCTGTGTCGGCCAGCAACGCAGCTTTGTTATCGGCACACCGTCGGTGGCTTTCCTGAACGCCGTCAACGTCTCGGGTTACGGCACTCTGCTCGGGCTTTCCACCTAGATCAATTTATTAACCTACGGGCGGGTATAGCCAAAGGAACGAACGAACGATGGAAGCAAACAATGCACGCGCTGCGGCCGAACAAGGTCTTGGTGGCGCCGGCGGCGACGCCGATCAGTATCTGACCTTCATGTTGAATGGCGAAGAATATGGCGTGGACATCCTGCGGGTGCAGGAAATCAAGGGCTGGAACGCCACCACGCGCATTCCCAATACGCCGGAATACATTCGCGGTGTGATGAATCTACGCGGTTCCATCGTGCCGATCATTGATCTGCGCAGCCGTTTTTCCATGCCCGCCATTGAGTACACCGCGACCACCGTCGTCATCGTACTCAAGGTCCACAACGACGGCGTTGAGCGCACCATCGGTTTTGTAGTTGATGCGGTGTCCGACGTTTATAACGTCGGCGCTGACCAGTTCCGCGCTGCGCCGGATTTTGGCACCCACGTAGTGACTGATTTCATCCGTGCACTTGCGACGGTCGACGACAAGATGGTCATCCTGCTCGACATCGATCGCCTGCTGAATATCGACGAAGTAAGCACCGTCACCGAGCACTGAAAAAAGCGGAGTTACAGCCCGACACGTCGTTGCCCCTGCAGCGACCCGAATGCCGGCGTGTGCCATCCGCGGCACCACAGATGCCCTATTGATGCAGGACTGAGACCATGAATTCGCCCGTCATTGCCCACGCGCAGGATGCGCCACAGGAATACGCTTTCAGCGATGCGCACTTTGAATTGCTGCGCAGGCTGGTCGGAAAATACGCCGGCATCAGTTTGAATGAAACCAAACGCCAGCTGGTGTATGGCCGTCTTGCGCGACGCATACGCGCCTTGAACCTGACGGGTTTTGATGCCTATTGCGAACTGGTCCGCCATGAAGGCAGCGCTGAGGTTGAAAACTTCATCAATGCCATCACGACCAATCTCACGTCATTTTTCCGCGAAAATCATCACTTCGAGTGCCTCGCCCAGCAGGTGGTGCCGATGCTGCTGAATACCAATGCCGCCAGTCGCCGCATCCGCGTCTGGTCGGCAGGTTGCTCGACGGGGGAAGAGCCTTACAGCATTGCCATGACCTTGCTGGAAGCGCTGGGCAATACTACCGGTTGGGACATCAAGGTATTGGCCACCGACATCGATTCCAACGTCGTGGCCACTGCCGCGGCCGGGATTTATCCGGCCAATCGTCAGCAGGGACTGGGCGAAGCGCGTCTGAAGCGCTGGTTCACGGGCGCCGGCGGTGCGCCGGGCAATCTGCGCCTCAAGGATGAGGTGCGCAGCCTGATCCGCTTTGCGCCGTTGAATCTCACGCAAGAGTGGCCGTTCAAGGGTCCGTTCGACGTGATCTTCTGTCGCAATGTGGTTATCTATTTCGACAAAGAAACCCAGGCTCGTTTGTTCGGCCGTTATGCCGATGCTTTGGCAGGCCACGGTTATCTGTTCATTGGGCATTCCGAGACCATGTTCAGCACCTGCAGCCGTTTTGATCTGATCGGCAGGACAACCTATCGCCTGGCAGGCACCGCATGAGCGCAGCCGCAAATGCTGTACAAGCGCGCCTGCAAGCACAACTCGCGCGGGAATTCGCCCATATTCGCAAGATGAAAGACGCCAAGCTCGGCGCGGTGGTCGCCAAGATCCTCCCCGGCGAGTACTACGCGACCGGCGACAACGAATATATCGCCACCACCTTGGGCTCATGCGTATCCGCCTGCCTGTGGGATCCGTTGGTCAAATTCGGCGGCATGAATCACTTCATGCTGCCCGATGCCGGCGATAGCCGCGTGGTCGGTGGCATGCTTGGCGGCGGCAGCACTGACGCGGCACGTTACGGCTCGTTCGCGATGGAACATCTGATCAATGCCATTCTCAAAGCGGGCGGCCGGCGCGAGCGCCTCAAGGCCAAGATAGTCGGTGGTGGCCACGTTTTGCAGATCGCGACCAATATCGGTGCGCGCAATATTCAGTTCGTACGCGAATACCTCACTAACGAAGGCATTCAAATCATCGGCGAAGATGTGGGTGGGCGCTGCGGTCGTCAGGTGCGCTTTCATCCGCTCAGCGGTATTGCCCTGGTCAAACCGCTGGCTTCCACCGAAAGCCGCAGTGTATTGGCTGATGAAGGCAGCTATCGCATCAATATCGAACGCAAGCCGGCCAGCGGCGAGGTCGAATTGTTTTGAGGAAATCAAACTATGGATATGCGAGCGACACCAATCCGCGTGCTGGTGGTCGATGACTCGGCGCTGGTACGCGAGGTCATGACCCAGATGTTGGCCAGCGATCCCGACATCGAAGTGGTGGGCAGCGCCCACGACCCGCTGATGGCGCGTGACATGATCAAACAACTGAACCCGGACGTCCTGACCCTGGATGTCGAGATGCCGCGCATGGATGGCGTGACCTTTCTGGCCAATCTCATGCGTTTACGGCCGATGCCGGTAGTGATGGTGTCTTCCTTGACGGAAAAAGGCGCCGATATCACTTTCCAGGCGCTGGAATTGGGGGCGGTCGATTTTGTCACCAAGCCCAAGGTCGGTCTCTCCCATCAGCTGGAAGACTACGCCAGCGAGATCATTGCCAAGGTCAAGGCCGCATCCCGCGCACGGGTCCGCCCGCTGGATCCAGAGCGGGCGGCTGCGCCGGGTAAATCAATCTCGAGCGATCCGGTGGCCAAGCTCGACCTGACCCACAAACTTATCGCCATCGGTGCATCAACCGGTGGCACCGAAGCGATCCGCGAAGTGCTGGAACATATGGCTCACGATTCGCCGGCTATCGTGATCACGCAACACATACCGGAAGCCTTCAGTGGGCCGTTTGCGGCGCGTATGGATAAATCCAGCCCGATGCGCGTGTGCCAGGCCGAAGACGGCCAGCCGATCCTGCAGGGCCATGTTTACATTGCCCCAGGACACCGACATCTGACCGTTGAACGCAGTGGCGCACGTTACCGCTGCCGCTTGCATGACACCGCTGCCGTCAACCGCCACCGGCCATCGGTGGATGTTTTATTCGATTCCGTTGCATCCAATCTCGGTGCCAATGCGGTGGCCGTACTGTTGACGGGCATGGGCGCCGACGGCGCCAAGGGCATGCTCAATATGAAAAATGCGGGTGCCAAGACCATCTGCCAGGACGAGGCCACGAGTGTGGTGTGGGGTATGCCCGGCGAAGCGGT
>JANOXY010000835.1:0-24836 GCA_031418675.1 Pseudomonadota bacterium | reverse complement strand
CACCACTTCGGTACGGGGATGGTCGCGGCCGTTGCGCTTAGTCGCAGCCTGTACCTTTTTGAACAACTTGCTGTATTCGTCAAAGCGGCGAATAACTTCTTCCGGATCAAGCGAGGGCGCCACGACCTCATCGTCCTCGCTGGCACCTTCGACTTCTTCCTCCTCGTCACCCGTCGCCGCTGTAGCGTCGTCCGCTACGACGACGACAGGCGGCGGCAGAGCCGCCGCTTCGCTGTAGTCGATGAAGCCCGAAATCATGTCGGTGATCTTGATTTCGGCGGACACGGAGCGCCCATATTCGCTCAGGAATAATTCTGAGACCGTTGGAAAGTCGGCCAGTGCGGACAGGACCTGGTTCAGGCCGTCTTCGATGCGCTTGGCAATTTTGATTTCGCCTTCGCGGGTCAGGAGGTCGACAGTGCCCATCTCGCGCATATACATGCGCACCGGGTCGGTCGTGCGGCCGAACTCGTTGTCTACCGCCGCCAAGGCCGCGGCCGCTTCCTCAGCGGCTTCTTCGTCGACATCGCTATCGTTCAGCAGCATCGCATCGAGATCCGGCGGAGTCTCGTGGACGGCGATGCCCATGTCATTGATCATATTAATGATATCTTCGATCTGCTCGGGATCGACGATATCGTTGGGCAGGTGGTCGTTAACCTCGTGGTAAGTCAGGAAGCCCTGTTCCTTACCCTTGGAAATGAGTAGTTTGAGTTGGGACTGCTGGTCGGCGGTATCGACTTCGTCCACCGTCTCCACGGAATCTGTTTTAGCTTTGGTCAACTTCCACGAGCCTCGTAGTCCGTCGATCCTTGGAATGGATCGTTGAAATTCTAGTAATTGGGCGAAAGGTCCGCCAAGTGCGCTGGAACAGCAAAATAGCCGCACAGTATAGGCGTTCAGCGATGCTTTTGCCTAGTCTAGTTCCGTTTGTGCTAACCCGTCTCCGCGGCAAACAGTGCTGATGGCGAACAAAAAGACACCACTCGGGCGGCTAGGACATGCGCTTGCCGCTGGAGTTCGATGCCTCTTCGAAGTCACTTGGCACGTTTGTAATGCCGCACGATCTCGCGCTGTTCTTCGGTCCACTGCTCGAAGGGGATAGTCTGAATGCGCGCGAAACGCTGTTCTTCAGCTTTTTGGCGCAAGCGTTCGACAGCACCTGCAAACTCGCTTTCGAAGGCGCTGTCGGGGATGCCGAGGTTGGAAGCCAGCAGGTTTGCAAGCTGGGACTCGAAGGGCTGGTCGCGCCAACGCTCCAGCAGCGCGGCGGTGGAGGCGGACTGATTGGCTTGAATCGCGCTCCAAACTTCGAGCAATAGCAGTCCGTGCTGCAGTTCTTGCCGACAAAAAGCGACCATCTCTGCATCAAGCTGGGTGGCAAGGGCAGGTTTCTGCAACAGCATTGCCAGCGCTTGCTCTTCCAATGAGCGACTCGTGAAGCGATTCAGAACCGGCGCGCGGCGCGGCGCGCCGGGCCGCGCGAAGGTCAAGCCCAGCTCACGACGTATCAGGTCCTCATCGAACTTACTCATTTCGGCCAGCGCCTGCACGGCGCCAGCGCGATGACTTTGACTGGGGATTTGATTTAGAAACGGTTTGGCACGCTCTATCAGTCGCGCCCGACCATCACCTGTGCTGAGGTCGACCTCGAGCTTCAGGGTATCGAGCAGATAGTCGGTCAAGCCGAATTGGCGAGCTGCCTTAAAAAACCCCTCCGCTCCGAATTCACGTACTGCACTGTCGGGGTCCTGGCCTTCGGGCAGAAAAGCAAAGCGCACCGCCCGATTGCCTTCGACCAACGGCAGCGCTATTTCCAAAGCGCGCCAGGCGGCGCGTTTGCCGGCTGCATCGCCATCGAAACAAAACACTATTTCGGGTACCTGGCGGAACAGGAGGTCGAGGTGATCCCGTGTGACCGCCGTACCGAGAGTGGCAACGGTATGGGGCATGCCGAACTGGTGCAGGGCGACGACATCCAGATAGCCTTCCACCACGGTCAGGCTGCCGAGCTTGCGATTGGCCGCCAGAGCTTCGTGCAAACCGTAAAGTTCGCGCCCTTTGTGGAAGACCTCGGTTTCAGGTGAGTTCAGATATTTCGGCTCACCACTGTCGATAACCCGCCCACCGAATCCGATTACGCGCCCGCGCCGGTCGTGGATCGGGAACATTATCCGGTCGCGAAAACGATCATAGTAGCCGCCGCGTTCGCGCTTGATTGCCAGCCCCGCGCGCTCGGCTTGTTCTTCGCTCACGCCCTTGGCCATCAGCACATCGAGCAGATTGCGCCAGCCCGAGGGTGCAAACCCCAGGCGGAAGGTCTTGGCGATTTCGCCGCTCAAACCGCGCTTCTTCAGGTAATTTACCGCCAGCTCGCGGCTGTCGCTGTGGCGCAACTGCCCCTCGTAGAAGGCGCGCGCCTGTTCGAGGATGGCGAACAAATCGCGGGTGCTGCCGGCACGCTGGCTGCGTGCTTCGTGCGGCACTTCCATGCCGGCAGCGCCCGCCAGTTCTTCGACTGCCTCGACAAACTCGAGGGTGCGATGCTTCATGAGAAAGCCGATGGCGCTGCCGTGCGCGCCACAACCGAAACAGTGAAAAAATTGCTTGTCGCGACTAACGGTGAAGGAGGGCGTTTTTTCCCCATGGAAGGGGCACAGTCCCTGGAAGTCCTTGCCCGCTTTTCGCAGTGGCAGATAGGTTTCGACCAGTTCGACGATGTCGACACGGGCTAACAGGTCGGCGATGAATTGCTCAGGGATGCGGCCAGCCATGGGATCAGGGGACGGTGGCGTAGGGCGATGCCGGATTGTAAGCAGCGGCGAGTCCGGCTGGTAGCCGCGGCCCGCAGGGGCGGGCTCAGCCGGTGAGTCTGGCCTTGACCAGCGCGCTGACCGCAGCCATGTCCGTGCGGCCCTTGAGCTTGCCGTTCAAAATGCCCATGACCTTGCCCATGTCGCGTGCTGCCACTGCGCCCGTGGCGGCGATAGCGTCGGCCACATGCTGGTCGACTTCTTCGGTGCTGAGCGGCTGCGGCAGGTATTGCAGGATTATCGCCAGCTCGAACTCTTCCTGCTTGACCAAGTCGTCTCGACCGCCGGACTGGAACTGGCTGATCGATTCGCGGCGCTGTTTGGCCATCTTGGTCAGCAAATCAAGTGCCGTGCCGTCCTCAAGGGCGGTCCGGTGATCTACCTCGTACTGTTTGACCGCCGCCGAGATCAGTCTGAGTGCCGCTAGCTTGGGCTTCTCGCCGGCTCGCATAGCGACTTTGACGTCCTCTGTCAGGCGTTCTTTGAACGAACCGCTCACTCGATCAGAACGGGCGCGTACGACGCAAGGTCTGCCGGGCTGCCTTCTTCTGCCAGCGTTTCACCGCGGCAGCGGCTTTGCGCTTTCTTACCTGGGTGGGCTTCTCGTAGAATTCGCGGCGGTGCACTTCCGCAAGCACGCCGGCTTTCTCACAGGCTCTCTTGAATCGCCGCATGGCGATGTCGAATGGTTCATTCTCGCGAAGTCGAACGCTAGGCATACCTTAATGAGTTCCTTATCTGATGACAGCCGCCGCGGCGGGAACCGCGAAATATAGCCATGATCATCCGAGAAGTCGAGACTTGCAGCTTGCTTTGGAGCCAATGACGGTGCGCGTCCTCGGCATCGAAACCTCCTGTGACGAAACCGGCGTCGCCATCTTCGATGGCGAGCGGGGCATCCTTGCGGATCATCTCTACAGTCAGATCGATGCGCATCGCCAGTATGGCGGTGTCGTGCCGGAAATCGCCTCGCGCGACCACGTGCGTAAGCTGGCGCCAATGGTGGCGGCCGCGCTGGACGAGGCCGGTATGCCCGCCACGGCGCTGGACGGCATTGCTTACACCGCCGGTCCGGGCCTGGCCGGCGCGCTGTTGGCCGGTGCCGGCTTCGCCCGCGGGTTTGCGTGGGGATTGAATATTCCGGCCTTGGGCGTGCATCACATGGAAGCCCATCTCCTCGCACCGCTTCTGGAACCAGATGGGCCCGAGCCGCCATTTCTGGCCCTGCTGGTATCCGGCGGCCACACGCTCCTGGTCAGCGTGGCGGGTTTCGGGTGTTACAAAATCATCGGAGAATCACTGGACGACGCTGCTGGCGAGGCCTTCGACAAGATCGCCAAAATGCTTGGGCTCGGCTATCCCGGCGGGCCAGCCGTTGAGGCCCTGGCGCGATTGGGCGACTCGTCTCGTTTCGAGTTTCCTCGTCCGATGACCGACCGACCCGGCTTGGACATGAGTTTCAGTGGCCTGAAAACCCATGTCGCCAATACCCTGCGCGTCGCTGAGCCGTACCCCGCTCTCCACGCTGACATCGCGCGCGCCTTCAGCGATGCGGTGGTCGACACTTTTGCCATCAAGATTCGTCGCGCCTTGCAGCAGACCGGCATGCAGACGCTGGTGGTGGCGGGCGGTGTAAGCGCCAACCAGGCGCTGCGTTTGCGCCTGACGGCGATGTGCGAGGGGCTAAATGTCACGGTCGCCTTTCCGCGCATGCGCTACGCGACGGACAACGGCGCGATGATTGCTCACATCGGACACTTGCGCCTTGCAGCGGGGGAGAGCGATGGCGCCGCGTTCAAGGTGTATCCGCGCTGGCCTATGACCAGCCTGGAGGCTATAACGGACATCACAACCCCGCTTTGACTGGACCGCGCGGGCTGAGCCGAACTCAGGCCTTCTGGCCGATCTTCTTCTCCGTGCCGGCGAGCAGATTGCGGATGTTGCCGCGGTGGCGCCAGAACACCAAACCGCTCATCACACCAATCAACGCAACAGCGGCCGGCGGGGCCTGCAACCACCATGACACCAGAGGCATGCTGGCGGTTGCGACTAACGCAGCCAAAGACGACCAGCGCAACAGCAAAGCGACCACCAGCCAGATGCCGATAAAGCTTGCCCCCAGCCATGGGTTCAAGGCCAAGGTCACGCCAATGAAAGTGGCAACCCCTTTGCCGCCAACAAAGCCGTAATACACCGGATACAGGTGGCCGAGGAAGGCGGCCAGGGCGATGGCCGCAAGTGCGGTCGCATCGAGCCCGAGGGCGTGACCGATAACCACCGGGATCAGGCCTTTGGCAGAATCGCCCAGCAAGGTCACGGCCGCCGCACCTTTGCCAGCATGACGCAGCACATTGGTGGCACCGGGATTGCGCGAACCGACTTCGCGCGGATCGGCAACACCGAGCACACGACAAACGACAATCGCCGTCGACACCGATCCCAGCAAGTAAGCCGCGATCACCATGAGCGCTGAAATAATCATGATGGTATTGCACCCGATGGCGCTGCGCCGATCAAGGCGCGCGCTACTCTGCTAACATCCGCCCTCACGCTGAGCAGCATCGGTTTGCATGGATATTATTTATCTGCAGCATCTGTCGGTTGAGACCGTCATCGGCGTCTGGGAATGGGAACGCCGCATTCGCCAGACCTTGATTCTAGATATCGAGCTCGGGCTCGACACTCGGCAGGCGGGTGAATCCGATGACCTGCAATTCACCGTCGACTACAAAGCCGTCACCGATCGCGTCAGGGATTTTGTCAGCGTCAGTGAATTCAAACTCATCGAAGCGCTCGCAGAAAACATTGCGCGCATCCTTCTGGCCGAGTTTCCGGTGCGCTGGGTGCGCCTTAAGATCAACAAACGAGGCGTGCTGCGTCACGTGCGCGATGTATGCGTGATCATCGAGCGCGGCGCGCGCGCATGACGCCCGGCGCAGCAGCACAACTAGGGGAGACCCGAACCCATGGGTAGTTCAGTGATTCGAATCTCGGTGGTGGCATTGCTCGCGACGATGTTAGCAGCGTGCGGCACTATTCCACTCGGTAAGGGCGACCGCGCCATGGTGTTCGATGCGGCGCTCAACAATTACCGCAAACTCATCCGTTGGGGCTACTACGACGAAGCCGCCAAATACCTGCGTACACCCGACGGCAAACCATTCGCGGCCGATCTGAGGAACGCCGCGCGTTATCGTGTGACCGACTACACGGTCAGCAATCAGCTGCTCTCCGACGACGGCAAGGAAGGCCGCGTGATTGCGAATATCGACTACTACGAGCTCGATTCCGGCGTCATTCGGTCTATGCATGACGAGCAGAAATGGTGGTATGACGCCGAAGGCAAGCGCTGGTTTTTGCAGTCGCCCTTACCCCGATTCGGCCAACAGGACGAGGGAATCGCGCCCGCTACCGTGATGCCGACGCCGACCAAGCCGTGATCAGCCCGCTATAACTTCAGGCTGCGTCCACCGTCGACGTCGAGAACGTGCCCGGTAACAAAAGGTGCGCGGGCGAGATAACAAACCGCTTGTGCAATGTCCTCCGGCTCGCCGCGTCGCGCTAAGGGGGTGCCGGCGATGGTGGCGGCTTGTAAGTCGCTATCTTCGCTGTCGGCCCAAAGTATCGGGCCGGGTGCCACGGCGTTGACACGCACGGCCGGCGCCAGTTCCAGCGCCAGTCCGCGGGTGACCGCCACCAGTCCGGCCTTGGACGCACAATAGACGCTGTAGTCGACGCGCGGTCGTTCGCTATGGATGTCAGTGATGTTAACGATCGCACCGCGGCTCACGGCCAGGAGTGGAGCTGCATGGATTGCGAGAAAGTAAGGCGCCCGTAAATTGATCGCTTGGATCCGTTCCCAGGATGCCAGGTCAACCTGTGCGAGTGGCGTACGGTCAAACACCGAGGCATTGTTAACCAGCACATCAAGACGCGTGCGCAGTCCCTTCAGGGCGCCGATTACGGCAGCACCGGACTGTGGATCGGCGAGATCGTGGCACAAGGTGACGGCTGACCCGTTGCGGATCTTATTCAGCGCTTCTGCCAGTTGTGCCGCGTCATGACCCGAAGTGTGGTGATGTATAACGATGTCATAGCCGAGACGATGCAAGGCTCGTGCGGTGGTAGCGCCGAGGCGCTTGGCGGCACCTGTGATGAGCGCAACGGGGGCCGGAGACGGTGAGGTCGAACGAGTCATGAATAGTGTTGCTGAAAAAATCGCCGTGCCACGCTGCGGGCGTCGGCTATGAACATGAGCTCAAGCTTACCGGATCCCGATCTCGAGGCGCTAGAAAGATCGCGCCTGCTCACTGGCCGCATTCGTCGTGCGATCGCCGCGGCCGGTGGCCAGCTGGGCTTTGATGCTTACATGGCCATGGCTTTGTACGATCCGGATTGCGGCTACTACACCGGGCCGGCGCCGATATTCGGGCGCGGGGGGGATTTTGTTACTGCGCCGGAAGCGGGCTCGCTGTTTGCAGCTTGCGTGGCCAGGCAATGTGCGGCAGTTCTCGTTGATGGTGACAGTGTCGTCGAATATGGTGCCGGTAGTGGCCGCCTGGCGCGCGATCTTCTGCGTCTGCTGCAACAAGCAGAGCGGCTTCCCGTCAGTTATTGCATTGTCGAAACCAGCCCAAGCTTGCGCGCACGTCAGCAGGCGGCATGCGCCGAGTTGCCTGTCGACTTGCGCTCACGATTGCGCTGGTGCGACGAGCATCCACCTCTCGGCGTACGCGGCGTGGTGCTGGCCAATGAAGTATTGGATGCCATGCCGGTGGAACGCTGCATCGTTGAGGATGGACGCTGGCGTGAGTTGACCGTCGCCCTCGAGGATGAACGACTGGTGTGGGCGACCCGAGCCTATGGCGGCACGAGTTTCGATCAGCGCTGGGCTGCGAACCTGCCGCAGGGTTATGTTAGTGAGGCCAACTCTGCATTGGGCTCGTGGTTGACGCGGATGCGTGAGCGCTTAACGCAGGCGGTAGTGCTGCTCGCCGACTACGGCTACCCGCGCCACGAATACCTGCATCCCACACGCCGGGGTGGCACGCTCAAATGCCACTATCAGCATCACGTTCACGATGACCCGTTTTTTTATCCAGGCTTGCAGGACATGACCGCTTCAGTGGATTTCACCGCGGTTGCCGAGCACGCTTTCGCGGCTGGCTTTGACGTGCTCGGTTATGCCACTCAGGCCCATTTTCTGCTCGACAATGGTCTTGAGTCGGTGCTCGCCGAGGCCTCGGGTGACACTGCTGCGCGCTATCGTCTGGCGCAAGAAGCCAAGCTGCTGCTGCTGCCAGGCAGTATGGGTCAGACCTTCAAGTTCATGGCGCTAGGGGTCGGCGACACGCCACAGCTGGATGGATTCCTGCACGACGAACGCTTTCGTCTCGACGGTTTCATGCCATGATTCGCGGCGACGTCAGCTAGGTGGCTGAGCCTGCAACTTCGCTGCGTGCCGTGAGTCGTAACGCATCTATCGCCTATCGAGGAACGAGCGAATGTCACCCAGAAGTGCCTTGCAAACGCTGATCCTATTGTTATGTGCGCTGTTCACCGCGAGCGCTACTTCGGCCGACGCCACTTCCGGACCTTTAGTTGCGGCCATCAGCGAACCTGCCACGCTCGAAACCGCAACCTTTGCCGGCGGCTGTTTCTGGTGCATGGAAGGGCCGTTCGATGTGCTCGACGGTGTGGTATCCACGACCTCGGGATACACCGGCGGGAAGCCGGCCAATCCAAATTATGAGCAGGTCTCGGCGGGTGGCACCGGCCACGCGGAGTCTGTCGAAGTCGTCTTCGACCCGCGCCGCGTGAGCTACCAGAAGCTCCTGGAAGTGTTCTGGCACAACATCGACCCGACCGTCACGGATCAGCAATTCTGTGACCACGGCAACCAATACCGCACCGCGATCTTCTATCACAACGATGCCCAGCGGCAGGCGGCCGATGCTTCCCTCGCCGCGCTAGAGCAGAGCAAGCCCTTCAAAGCCCCGATTAGGACCCAATTGGTAAAAGCCACCCCGTTTTATCCGGCTGAGGAATACCACCAGGATTACTACAAAAAAAATCCGGTGCGTTATAAGTTCTATCGCTACAACTGCGGGCGGGATCAGCGCCTCACGGAGTTGTGGGGCAGCAGCGGCCACTGAAATGCTGGAGCGCCGCCTTTTGGGGTGTTAGCTTGCAGCAGACCGGGCGTTGAGCACCATAGAACAGGTACTGGCCGGTACGGGATGGGCGGTATAGTGGATATTCAGAAACTCGTCATCATGACAGCGGACATCGCTGGCAGCACTGCGCTCTACGAGAAGCTCGGTGACGTGCAAGCCCAGGCTGTGGTCGCCGACTGCCTGCAGACCATCAAGGCGCTGTGCCTGGCACACAAAGGGCAGGTTCTGGCCGAAGTCGGCGATCAGGTCGTTGCGCAGTTCGCCGAACCGCGGGCGGGTGCAGCCGCCGCTTCCGAAATTCATCTTGAGATGCATGAACGCCACGGGCGTGAGGGCAGCCCGCGCATTCGTATACGCATCGGTTTGCACTACGGCCCGGAGCGCACCGAGGCTAATATCCTGGCCGGCGAGAGCGCTAAGATTGCCCAGTGGGTAGGCAATCACGCCAAGCCGGAACAGACGCTGGCGACCAAAGCCCTTATCGATCATCTGCCGCGTATTTATCGCGCGGTATCCCGCTACGTCGATGACGAAACATGGAATTTCATCTCGCTCGAACACGTCGAGCTGTACGAAATCATCTGGGACGTGGAATCGATTACCGCCTACAACGGCGAAGCGCCGTCACGGGATACCCAGAACTACGATGCAGTTGAATTCAGCTACGACGGCCGGACAGTGCGCTTAGACAGCGCCCGCCCGGTCATCTCAATCGGGCGCGGTGATAAAAACGATCTGGTCATGGGCAAGGATCTGGTATCGCGCCAGCATCTGTCTGCACAGTACAGTCGGGGTCGTTGCACGATAACTGACAACAGCACCAATGGCTCGCTCATGGTCGGCAAGGATGGTCGGCGCGTTGAATTCAAACGCGAGTCCCTGCGCCTGATCGGCGAGGGCCATATCATTCCCGGCAAGCCAGGCCCCGACGAGCCGGACTACGCGATCAAATACCGCTGTCTCTGAGTGCGTCGATACGGGCCTGAGTCAGGGCGTCGGCGAGGGCGGGGCCTTTGATACCACGCGCCAACAATGCCTGCGGCGAAACAGCTGCGACCACGGTCAGGGCCGCGCGCAAGCGTGCAGCCTGGGGGTAGTCCTCGTTTTCCAGACCCAGGCGGCCGGTCGCATCGAGTACACAGGCCTCAAGCAGTTGCTCAAAGCGTGCCGGGCGTCGCAGCGCATCGGCTTGCGCGAGCAGCCGCACCATGGTCGAAGCTTTCAACTCAAGCGCCCGATGAACATTGGTATGCAGGCGCGCAACCAGGACCGCCAGTTCGCGATGCTCGCGCGGCACCCGCAGGCGCTCACAGAGAGCCTCGATCAGAGCGACACCACGCTCTTCGTGTCCATGGTGGGTGGGTAAAATTTCTGCCGGTGTCGTCGCCTTGCCTAGATCGTGCGTCAATACCGCGAAGCGCACGACCTCGTCGGCGCCGCGCCTGACGGCCTGCTTCAGCGTCAGCAGTACGTGGACGCCAGTGTCGATCTCAGGGTGGTAACGCGCTGGTTGCGGGACGCCAAACAAGCCCTCGATTTCCGGCAACAAGGCCGCCAGCGCTTCGCAACTGCGCAGCACTTCGATAAACAAGTCCGGGTGGGGTTCCAGCAGGGCGCGGCGCAGCTCTTGCCATACCCGCTCGGGGGCCAGGCTGGCGAGTTCGCCGGCACGCGTGATGTCACGCATCAGGGCTTGTGTTTCGTCGGCGATGACAAAACCAAACCGCGCAGCAAAGCGCGCCGCACGCAAGACGCGCAGGGGATCTTCAACAAACGCAGCGGTGACGTGACGCAAAATGCCAGCCGCGAGATCACGCTGGCCCCCATAGGGGTCGATGATGACACCGTCATCGCCCATTGCCATGGCGTTGATGGTGAAGTCGCGCCGAGCCAGGTCCTCCTCCAGTGTGACCTGCGGCGTGGCGTCGGTCACAAAGCCCTTGTAGCCGTGCCCGGACTTACGCTCGGTGCGAGCCAGGGCATATTCTTCATGGGTGACGGGATGCAAAAAGACGGGAAAATCGGCTCCCACCTGCCGGTAGCCCAGCGCCAGCAATTGTTCAGCGCTGGCTCCCACCACCACCCAGTCTCGGTCGCTTACCTGACGTCCAAGCAAGCCGTCGCGCACCGCGCCCCCAACCTGAAAAATTTCCATGGTGGGTCGAGCTATTCGCCGTGCACCTGCGGACCGTTGTCGCCATCGCGGCGTGCAATCCCGGCTTCGACCCGGTAGCGCGCATAGCGGCCACGCAGGTTCTGGTTGGACAGATAGTCCGGCACGATTTCTTCGAGAGGGGTAGGCCGAATGCCGAGCGCCAGCAGTCCGTTGGGCCCTGTGCAGACCGATGCCACCGATAAAGAACGCAGGTTGTCGCGCGAAAGCGGTTTACCCGGCACAAATTCCATCGCCCACGCGAGCAGACCGGCAACTGCACCGCTCAGTGGCACGATGCTGGTCGGTCGCTCAATCAGCGCGGCGACATACTCGACAATCGCTCGCAGGGTCATGATCTGCGGCCCGCCAATCTCGACCACCGTACTGCCACTGCGTGGGCTTGCGCGCAACAGAGCCAGAATCGACGCGACCACATCGCCCACATAGACCGGCTGCAGCTGTGCTTCACAACTGGTGAGCGGCATCACGTGCGGTGCGAGTTTCAGCAGCGCGGCAAAGCGATTCAGAAAGCTGTCATGAGGACCGAATATCACTGACGGGCGCAGCACCGTGGTGCGGAACTGTCGTCCACTTTCGGCCTGCAAAAGCCTTTCCGCTTCAGCTTTGCTGCGCAGATAGTGACTCGGTGCCTGGGGACCGGCTTGCAGCGCGCTCATGTGCAGCAGGTGGGGCACCCGCGCGTGTTTGCAGGCTTTGATTATGTGCTCAACGGTGCCGACATGGGCACGATGAAAATCGACGCCATCATCACGACGTTCGTTCAGGATACCGATCAGATTGACCGCCGCTGTGCATCCGACCAGGGCCTGGGCGACGCGCTCTTCGTCGGCCACATCAAGCTCCACGACATCGGTGTCGGGCAATAACCACAGCGCGCGGGCATGTTGCCGGTCGCGGGTGAAGAGATTGATACCGTAGTCGGCGCGGACCAATTGATTAGCGAGCACCGTGCCGACAAAACCGCTACCACCAAACAGCGCAATACGTGGCCGGCTCATGGCGCGCACACGTCAGGCCCGCGTGTTTCGCGCGGTGGGATAGGGGGCATGACCGATTGAAGTTTCATGATGGGGCGCTCGAGTCGTCGCTGGTAGATAGCGGCGTAGAAGAGTGCACGCCGCACGTAGCCACGGGTTTCAGCGAAGGGGATGGTGTCGACCCAGCGTTCGGCCGCGATACACCGCTCGCCCTGCCACTGTCGCACGCGACCTGGTCCGGCATTATACGCCGCTGCTGCCATCGCGAAGTTGCCGTCATAACGCTTCAGCATTTGATGCAGATAGACCGTGCCGAGCGCGATATTGGTGGCGGGATCGAGCAGGCTCCGCTCATTGTCAAAGCGCACGCCGGCGCGACGCGCGGTCTCGCGACCGGTCGCGGGCATGAGTTGCATGAGACCCAGCGCACCAACGGGCGAGCGCACGGTGGGATTGAACGCACTTTCCGCGCGCATGATGGCCATCACACGCGCCGGGTCGAGACCGTGTCCAGCCGCTTGCTTGCGTGCCAAATCGGTATAGAGCAGCGGAAAGCGTAGCGTCAGATCATCGTAGGCATTGGCCATGCCGAGGACAAAAATCGCGCGATCCGGCCGTTGCCAGCGGCTGGCCAGCACGGCGGCCACCTGCAGTTCGCGCGGCGCCAGCCGTTTCATTTCGAAATTCCACTCACGTGTTGCATGTTGCGGCAGGCCGGTCATATCAAACTCGCGAGCGCGCCGTAGGCCCGGGCGTTGCTCCAGCGTATCGAGTTCTTCACGGCTGGCGGCAATAGGAAGCTCATGAAACTGGTAATCCAGAGCGAGCCGATCAGCGGCCAGAAAGCCGTAGTAATCGCGTTCTTTGGCCAATTCGGCCAGCAATAGCTCGGCCTCTTCTTTGCGCCCCACCTCACCCAACGCACGTGCACGCCAGTAACGCCAGCGCAAATTTTCGTCGGGGATCTGGTTGTCGAGTTCGCTCCAGCGCACCAGTTCGGTCCACGCTTGGGCGACGATGGCCTCGCGCAGCTGCGCGCGTTGCACATCGACATCGACGCCAAGCGCGGGTACGGCATCGAGCAGGGCCATACGCGCGCCATGCCCGGCGCTGACCGCAGCCAGCGCAATGATGCGCGCGGCGCGTGCTCGGTTTTCGTCCGAAAAAGACCCACGCTGGCTGGCCTGCGCCCACGCTGCCCGTGCGACGTCGACGTTCTGGCGTGTCAGACCGGTCAGCGCCGCGAGTACTACGACGTGATTCTCCTGGCTGTCATCTAAGTCGATGCTGCGCATCACTTCCTGCGGTGCTGCCGCCACCCGCAGCCAGCGCGCAAAGGTGTTGCGATAATGCGCGCCGCCGAAATGTGCCGCCACACTGCGGGCGAAACTCACCTCGCCAGCGTCCATGGCGCGAACTACGCGATGCCACAGCATTGCATCGCTCAGCAGGCCGCTGCTGTAGAGCTTGGCAAACGGTTCGTCGCAGGCCGTGCCGCGCGGCCCGCTCAATTGCCAGGTGGATTGAAGGTCGGCCGCTATTGCCGTTACGGATTCAACTTGCAGGCGCGCGCGCACGTGATGGCATTGCAGGGCGAGGTCGTCTTGCGCACGATAAGCGCGTCGCAACGTGCTCCAGCGCTCCGTGCGTGCCAGTTCGCGTAACCAGGTGGTGCGCAAACGCTCGGCCAGGTAGCTGCCCTGCTGCGCATCCAGGAAGCTCAGCATTTGGTCCTCGGGCACGGTGCTTAAGCGGCGACGCAGATCCTCGTAGGTCAAATAAACCTCAAGAGGATAGTCTTGCAGGGATGCCGCCAAGCGCCCGGCCTGGGCGAAGTCACCGCTGGTCTGGGCCTGCCGCGCACGCTTAAAAATGCCGCGTTGGGCCGCCAGCTCGGTGGCCGTCACCACACCGTTGGTGAACATGAGTACAAGCGCTAGTAACAGCCTGTTAGGGTGGCGGCGGCTGTACCCGCAACATGACTTCATCACTGACACTGAGGCGTTAACATATCGGTACAAACGGTAGCGCGGACGGCAAATCGTGGCCTCGATTCTACCCCGAAGGTAGTGCGGGCCATGCCCGACGGGTCCGAACATCCGCTGCGCAAAGATCCCGACCCGGAACGGGCAACTCGCCGCACCAGCGATGATGTCGACTGTAGTTTCGGACCAGCAACGACGTACGACAAAGGAATATCTCAGATGAACGACAGGACGCCAGAATCTTCTGCACTTCACAGCGATGCGGTGGCAACGCTGTTGCGCGAACGGCGCACCACCCACGATTTTCTGCCCGACCGCATCGCCGACGATGTGGTCGAGCGTGCCATTGAGGTCGGCAGTTGGGCGCCCAATCATCATCGCACTGAGCCGTGGCGGTTCTACCTGCTTGGTGCACTCGCGCGCAAACAGATCATCGAACGCAATACCGAGCTGCTGCGCGCGTCTAAGGGCGACAAAGTGGCCGAAATCAAACGGCAGCGCTGGCTGGAAGTGCCAGGCTGGTTGCTCATGACGTGTTTGCGCAGCGACGATTCGCTGCGTGAGCGCGAAGACTACGCCGCTTGCTGTTGCGCCGCGCAGAACATGATGCTGACGCTATGGGCCGATGGCATTGGCACCAAGTGGACCACCGGTGCCATCACGCGGGATCCCGAACTGTTCCACATGCTGGGGGTGCACGCCGCGCGGGAGTTTGTTGTCGGTCTGTTCTGGTATGGACGCCCCGCCACCGTGATCACGCAGCAGCGCCGACCTCTGGCCCAGGTTCTGTCACACATCGAGTGAGAGGGTAACTCGGGTGGTCGTAACCCAGACCTTGTCCATCACGACACGGGGGCGCAGTTTTGTTGAGCTGAATAACGCACTCAATGGGGCGGTGCGTGACAGTGGCTTGCAGGTCGGCCTGTGCTCGTTGTGGATCCGGCACACCAGTGCCGCGCTGGTGGTGTGTGAAAACGCCGATCCGCAGGTCTTGCGCGATCTCGAAAATTATATGCAGCGTCTGGTGCCCGATGGCGACCCCTTGTTTCGCCACATCGATGAAGGCCCGGACGATATGCCTGCCCACGTCAGGAGCGTCCTGACCCATACCGACCTGCATCTACCGATACGGGATGGGCGGCTGGCGCTGGGCACCTGGCAGGGCGTTTTTCTGTGGGAACACCGCGTCAGTGCCCACCAGCGCGTCATCGATGTGACGCTGTTCGGGGAATGAACATGCAGCCGTCGGAATTGACCTAGCGCGATGCCCCCAGGGCGCGGGC
This sequence comes from Pseudomonadota bacterium, assembly GCA_031418675.1. Taxonomy (GTDB): domain Bacteria; phylum Pseudomonadota; class Gammaproteobacteria; genus JADJYF01. Next base: position 9,426 of record JANOXY010000835.1, on the reverse strand, counting down.
TGCACTGGCCGCCGCGGCGCGGCGCTCCGGTGTGTCCTTAATCGCAGCGCGCCACTGACCGAGATGATCGTCGACGATGCCAGCCAGCGCCGCGACGTGTTGTGGGCTGTCGTTCAGGGCCGGGATGTAGCGCAGCTCGCCGCCGCCGGCCGCACGAAAGCGCTCAGCATTTTGTATCGCAATCTCTTCGAGGGTTTCCAGACAGTCGACCGCGAAGCCCGGACACAACACATCGACGCGGGCCGTGTGCGCGCGGCCAAGCTCGGTCAAAGTCACATCGGTATAGGGCTCCAACCAGCGGGTCGGTCCGACCCGTGACTGGAAAGTCACGGTACAGGCATCGCTGCTCAGTTGCAGCGCTTCGCACAGCAGACGCGCGGTGGCCTGGCATTGGCAGAAATAGGGATCACCGGCCAGGAAGTATTTGCGTGGCAGCCCGTGGAAGGACAACAACAAACGTGTTGGCCGGCCGCGCTTCGCCCAGTAGTCACGCACGGAAGCCGCGAGTGCGGCGATATAACGTGGGTCGGCGTGATAGTCGTTGATGAAACGCAGTTCCGGCACCCAGCGCAGGCGTGCGCAATAAGCGAACACCGCATCCATGACCGAGGCGGTGGTGGGCGCTGCGTACTGCGGATAGAGCGGTAGCACCAGGATCCTGCGCGCGTTGGCGGCCAGCAGTGAATCCAGCGCGCTGGCGATCGATGGTTTGCCGTAGCGCATGCCCAGAGCCACTACCAGAGCGTCGTCGTCGGCGCCCTTGAGCTCGACGCCAAGTTTCTGTGTAAGGCTTTGCGACAAGCTCAGCAGTGGTGATCCATCGGCGCGCCAGACCTTGGCGTAGGCATGGGCCGAGCGACGTGGGCGGGTGTTCAAGATGATGCCATGCAGAATGGGCCACCACAGCACACGCGGTGTTTCGATCACGCGCGGATCGCTCAAGAATTCGGCCAGGTAGCGCCGCACCGCGCTGGTGGTAGGCGCGTCGGGTGTGCCGAGATTGCACACCAGAACACCCAGGCGTGAGCGCTGGCCATGGTCGAAATCTGATCTGCCGAGATACTTAGGCATGGTGATTACTCCGGCAGCGCAAAGGGCGCGACCCTACACCATGCGCTCGCGCGCCGAAAGGCGCGGCGCCAGGTTCACTGGGATTCGCGTAGGCCATGGGCCACGGGTTCGTGCAGAATTTTGCCGGCCACGCGTAAGCCCACCAACACCAGACCCACAATCGCCATGGCAATACCTGCGAGCGGGATCATCCAGTTCGGGACATAGGGAACATCCAATACCCGGCTTGCGATCAGTGCCGCGGTCAGCATCGCACCGATGCTTGCCAGTACGCCGGCCACCAGGCCGATGGCGATGAATTCCGTGAGAATCGCACTGCGCACAAAGCGTCGTGAGGCACCCAGTGTGCGCAGCAGTACGGTATCGGCCAGACGTTCACGCTGACTGGCCTGCACCGCGGCGGCTAGCACCAGCGCGCCTGCGGCAAGGGCAAACATGAAGACCCAGGTCAGGGCCTGGGCAACGCGGTCCATGACTTGCCTGACCTGTGCCATCAAGGCATCGATATCAACCACCGTCACGCTGGGAAACTGCGCAACCAACTGCGCCATGAGGCCGGGCGAAGTGCCATCGAGCCGAAAACTGGTGATGAAGGTCGCTGGCGCCGTTGCGAGCAGGTCGAGCGTGGTGACAACGAAGAAGTTGACTTGAAAATTATCCCAGTCAACTTTGCGCAGGCTGGTCACGCGACCGTGCATTTCCCGCTCGGCCACGAGGAAGGTCAAGTCATCACCGAGCGTGATGCCGAGGGTCTCGGCAATGCCCTGCTCTACCGACAGCTCACCGTGGGCATCGTGGCGCCACCAGCGCCCGGCAACAATACGATTGTCCGCTTTGGGCGTGCGCGCCGCGGACAGATTGAATTCGCGCTCCGCCAGGCGACGCGCGCGCTGGTCCTCGTAGTTCTCGGGCACCACGGCGGCGCCGTTGATGCTGACCAGCCGCCCACGCACCATCGGATAGAACTGCGGTGCGACCGTGGCTTGGGCGCTGAGGAAGTTGCGCATCGCCTCGACCTCGTTTTCCTGGATGTTGATCAGAAATTGATTGGGGGCATCGGCCGGCAGGTGCGCCGTCCATTGTCGGAACAGATCATTGCGCACCAGACCCAGTAACAGGATGACCGCCAGACCGAGACCGATAGCCGTGGTCTGCAGCACGGACAAACGCGCACGCCGTGCAACGCTGGCGAGCCCAAAACGCCAGCTCATGCGGGTTTGACTGCGCAACCTGCCCAGCACTCGCACCATGCCCCAGGCCGCCGCCGCCAGTACCAGGGCCGAGACCAGCATGCCCGCCAACGCGATCAAGATCAGGCGTGGGTTACCGCTGTGCCAGGGCGCGATGGCGGCAAAAGCGGCCATCATGCCAAGCACGCGCCACACGCGCGCCACCGGCAAACCAGCGCGATCGCTTGACAGGATGGCGACCACCGGCAAACGCCCGAGGCGCGCCAGGGCCGGCACCGCAAAACCACATAGGGCGACTATCGCCACCCACGCGCCATGCAGCAGCGCCAGCGGCGCGGGTGTGCTGGCGGCAAAATCGGCCATCGGTACCAGACGCGTAACGAGCACACGTTCCACCGCCAGTGCCAGGCCGTCGCCGATGACCGTTGCGGCCAGCGCCAGATAAAGCGTTTCACAGCACAGCAATGTCACCACCGCGCGACGCGTGAGGCCTAGGGTTTTTAAGATCGCGACGGTGCCCGCGTGCATCTCGGCGTAACCTGCAGCCGCCAGCGCGATGCCGATTGTGGCGAGCATCACGCCTGAGAAGGCGGCGAGGGTTAGAAAACGTTCGGCCTGAGTGAGTGCGGCGCGCATTTCAGGGCGGGCGCTGCGCGGGTCTTGCACACTGTCACCGCGTCGCAGTTCGAGTTGGTCGCGGTAGCGCTGGATGGCATCGGCGGGGCCCGCCACGAGGGTCGTGTAGCTGATGCGACTGCCGGGCAATACCAGGCCGGTGCTGCCGAGGTCGCCGTAGTTCATGAGCGCGCGAGGTGCGATGGAAAACAGATCACTGCCGCGGTCGGGCTCCAGCAGTAGTATCCGGGTGACGCGCAAGGAAGTGCGTCCGACGCTCAGCGTCGCGCCGAGGTCAAGGCCGAGCTGGGTCAGGAGTTTGCTCTCCACCCACACTTCGCCGCGTGGCGGACCCTGGGCGAGTGCCTGGGGCTGGCCACCTGAGAGGTTTGCGACCAACAGCTGGCCGCGCAGCGGATACGCGTCGTCGGTGGCCTTGAGCTGCACAAGTTGCAGTTGTTCGCCCTGTGCGACGACGCTGCGCATGCCGGCCACGCGGGCGTAACGCAGGCCCTGGCGGGTGGCGGCTTCGATGTAATTGGCCGCTGGTGGTGCACTGCTCAGGACCGCGAGGTCGCCAGCCAGCAGGGCGCTCGATTCGGCCACCAGGGCGCGATCAACGCGGGTCACGAGCAGACTCACGGCGACCGTGCTTGCCACGGCGATGACCGTTGCAGCGAGCATCACCGTCAGGCGACCGCTGGCCAAGTCGCGGCGCAACAGGCGCCAGGCCAGGCGCGGCAGCGCGAGGCGATTAGGTGTGGGATCAGGCAAGCTGGCGCCCGCCAACCAAGGCAATTCGACGCTCACAGCGGGCGGCGAGGGCAGGATCGTGGGTCACGATGACCAGGGTCGTGCCAGATTCGGCGTTGAGTCCAAACAGTAGCTCCGTGACTGCCTGGGCGTTGCTGGCATCGAGGTTGCCGGTGGGCTCGTCGGCAAAAAGGATGGCAGGGGCGGTGCAGAAGGCGCGCGCCAAGGCAACCCGTTGCTGCTCGCCACCGGACAGCTGACGCGGAAAATGTGCGAGGCGATCGCCAAGCCCGACCCGAACCAGCATCTCCCGTGCGCGTTCACGCGCCGCGCTCTCGCCCTTGAGCTCGAGCGGCAACATCACATTTTCCAGGGCCGAGAAGCTGCCGATCAGGTGAAAGGCCTGGAATACAAAACCGATGTGCGCGCGGCGCAGCTCGGCGCGCTGGTCTTCATCCATGGTCGCCAGCCCCCGGCCCAGAATCTCGACGTCCCCGCGACTGGGTGTATCGAGTCCGGCCAACAGCCCGAGCAGTGTCGACTTACCCGAACCAGACACGCCGGTGATGGCGAGGCGTTCGCGAGCGGCGAGGCTAAAATTGATATCATCGAGTATGCAAATCGCACCCTGCGGACCGATGACCTCTTTACCCACCTGGCGCGCGCGTAAAACATGGCCGTGGGCGAGGTCGTCGGCGCTGATGCTGGCGTTGTTCATAATCTGGCTGGGTTCATGGCGCGCCGTACAGGCGGAAGCGGACAAATCCCTGTTGGTCCTCGGTGACAGTCTGAGCGCCGGTTATGGCATTGCGCTGGCGGATTCCTGGCCGAGCCTGCTCGGTGTGCGCCTTGCGAAAGAAGGCTATCGGTATCGTGTCGTTAACGCCAGTATTAGCGGCGAGACCACGGCCGGCGGTGCGTGGCGTATTGCCGGCCTGCTTGCTGAGCACAAACCCGCCATTGTCGTCGTAGCCCTGGGTGCCAATGACGGTCTGCGCGGGTTCCCACCTGCCGTAATGCGCAAGAACTTGCAAACGATCGTAGCAGCGGTGCTCGCGGCTGATGCTGTACCTGTATTGTTACAGGTACGTGTTCCACCGAATTATGGTCCACAGTACACGGCCAGGTTCGAGGCGGTATTTGGCGAGTTCTTTGCCCGTGATGACATCGTCGCCGGACCGTTCCTGCTGGAAGGCTTCGCCGGCGAGCGCGGCAATTTTCAGGCCGACGGCCTGCACCCGCTGGCGACCATGCAGCCGCGCATTGTGACGACGCTGTGGCCAGCGCTTGCAAGTGCCATGGATGTCGCCAAGCACAGGAAGGAGAAACCGTGAATTTCTGCAGTCGATGCGGCTCCAAAGAAATGCTGTGGCGAGTGCCCGACGGTGATAATCGTCCGCGTCACATCTGCGACGGCTGTGGTGAAATTTTCTACGAAAATCCGAAGATCGTTGCGGGCTGCATTCCGGTGTGGGGCGAACAGATTCTGCTATGCAAACGCGCGATTGAACCGCGTTTTGGCTGGTGGACACTGCCGGCGGGTTTCATGGAGAACGGTGAAACCACGGCCGAAGCCGCTGCTCGGGAAACCTGGGAAGAGGCCTGTTCGCGGGTTGAGGTCGCGGAACTGTTCGCGGTCTTCAACCTGCCGCAGATCAACCAGATCTACATGATGTTCCGCGCCCATTTGCCGGTGCTGGAATTTGCACCGGGGGTCGAAAGTCTGGAATGCAAGCTCTATTACGAGCACGAGATTCCGTGGCCGGAGCTTGCATTTCCGACCATCACCCACACGCTGCGCTTTTATTTCGAAGATCGCGCGCGCGGACGCTATGAGCTGCATTTTGGCGATATCGTACGGGACGGTCATCACTCAGTGATGGTGCCGCGGCGCGAAGTTGTCGCTGCTGACGAAAAGGACAAGCCATGACCGACAAAACCCTCTTCGAGAAAATCATTGCGCGCGAGATCCCCGCCGATATCGTTTTCGAGGACGCGCAGTGCATTGCCTTTCGCGACATCAATCCGCAGGCCCCGATGCATGTGTTGGTATGTCCGAAACAGCCACTACCGATGCTGTCAGACGCGGTGCCCGCCGATGGTCCCATGCTGGGTCATCTATTGGTGGCGGCCGCGAGGATCGCGACCCAGGAAGGCTACGGCGATGCGTTCCGTGTCGCGATTAACAATGGCGCCGCGGTGGGACAATCCGTTTTCCACCTGCATTTGCACGTGCTGGGTGGCAGGCGCTTTACCTGGCCGCCAGGCTGATTTCTGGCCTGGCGTTTGGAGGCGTCACAACGTGCCGTCGAGCGTTGATGGCACGCGCGCAAGTAGGCTTTGTTAGCGACGCATCGCGTCAAAGAATTCGGCGTTGTTCTTGGTCTGCTTCAAGCGCTCCAGCAGGAATTCCATCGCGCCGATTTCTTCCATGGGGTGCAGCAGTTTGCGCAGGATCCACATCTTCTGCAGCTCGTCCTGCTTGGTCAGGATCTCCTCGCGACGGGTACCCGAGCGATTGATGTTGACCGCCGGGAAGATACGTCGCTCGGCAATCTTGCGATCCAGATGGATTTCCATATTGCCGGTGCCCTTGAATTCTTCGTAGATCACATCGTCCATGCGTGAGCCGGTGTCGATCAGGGCGGTGGCGATAATCGTCAGGCTGCCGCCTTCTTCGATGTTGCGGGCCGCGCCAAAAAAGCGCTTGGGACGCTGCAATGCGTTGGCGTCAACACCACCCGTCAGGACCTTGCCGGATGACGGCACGACCGTGTTGTAGGCACGTGCCAACCGGGTGATTGAGTCGAGCAGAATAACGACGTCGCGTTTGTGTTCGACCAGACGCTTGGCTTTTTCGATCACCATCTCGGCAACCTGCACATGGCGGCTGGCCGGCTCGTCGAAGGTACTCGCGATGACTTCGCCACGGGTTGAGCGCTGCATCTCGGTGACTTCTTCTGGACGCTCGTCTATCAGCAGCACGATCAGATAACAGTCGGGATGATTGGCTTCAATGGAATGCGCGATGCCTTGCAGCATCATGGTCTTGCCGGCTTTGGGCGGCGAGATCACCAGCCCGCGCTGACCCTTACCGATGGGCGCGCAAAGATCGATGACACGGGGCGTGAGATCTTCGGTACTGCCATTGCCCAGCTCAAGATGCAGGCGCTTCTGTGGGAACAGCGGCGTCAGATTTTCGAACAGTACTTTGTTCTTGGCGTTCTCCGGCGGCTCAAAATTGATATCGCTGACCTTGAGCAAGGCGAAATAACGCTCGCCTTCCTTCGGTGGGCGAATCTTGCCGGAGATCGTGTCGCCGGTGCGGAGATTAAAACGTCGAATCTGGCTCGGCGACACGTAGATGTCATCGGGTCCGGCCAGATAAGAGCAGTCATTGGAACGTAGAAATCCAAAGCCATCGGACAGGATTTCGAGGACGCCGTCGCCGGAGATATCTTCGCCCTTTTTTGCATGGGCCTTGAGAATACTGAAGATAACGTCCTGTTTGCGGGACCGGGCTACGCCCTCGAGGCCCATTTCATCCGCAAGATCGACGAGTTCGGAGGCCGGTTTTTTCTTGAGTTCGGTCAGATTCATCGTTTAAGAGTCGCGTGTGGGATTGAATCGCGGGACGCTCACGGGCGGCGCGATAGGGGTGCCAAAAACTTGATTCGGTGGAGGTCAGATCCAGGCAGGCCGCTTGGATCCGTAGCCAGGAAAATAGCACGCTATAGGGGTGCCGTCTACATTCGGGTCTAAATCCGAGTGAGCTGCGCCGCGGCCGGACGCAAAGCTACCCGATCGGGTCAGACGTTGCTGTCGATGAATGCAGTCAATTGCGACTTCGTCAGTGCGCCAACGTGGGTCGCGACAATATTGCCTTCCTTAAACAGCATGAGCGTGGGAATACCGCGAATGCCGTATTTCATCGAGGTCGCCTGATTTTGATCAACATCGAGTTTAGCGACCTTCAGTCGCGCGGAATATTCCGTCGAGACCTCTTCGAGTATCGGCGCAATCATCTTGCACGGTCCGCACCACTCAGCCCAGTAATCAACGAGGACCGGTTTATCGGATTTCAAAACGTCCGAATCGAAGGAGTCGTCGGAGACGTGGATCATGTGTTCGCTCATTGTCGTTAGTTGCGGTTGATGTGGTGATGGCCTCATTTTTGAACGATTCCAAGGCCGATTGCAAGCGTATGCGTGGGTGTCAATGGCGCGCGAAATCGACCCCGACGCGGCGGCTTATAACGCATCCAGGTAAGCAGTACGCGTACTGAAACAGGGTCGTCGAGCTTCATGACGGTAAAGCTCCCTGCCTCACTGCGAGCGCTTGTCAGCGCCCGCGAACGCGAAATCTTGAGCAGCCGGCATCGCCGAGCTCGGTACTTAGTCGCTCGTTCACAGCATTCTTGCGCAGGTCGCCCGCTCGCACGACTGTAGCTACAATGCGCGGCCTGTGGGTTTGCTGTCCGACATTGACAGCGCGGGCGCAATCGCAGAATTCCACTTTAGATGTCACTAGCGGGGCTGAGCCATGACGACCAGCGGGTATCGAATCGCAGCGTTATTGCTGCTGAGCCTAACGCTAGGTGTTAGCGCGGGTTGTGGACAGAAAGGCGACCTGTATCTGCCCGATAAATCCGTTAAGCAGCAAGACTATGTCGCCCCCGAGAAGCACTAGTTCGGAACACTTGGACCATGCGTGAATACCGCGATGGCGCACTCCATGTCGAGTCTGTTGACTTGCGGTGCATCGTTGCCGCTGTTGGCACACCGTGTTACGTCTACTCGCGCCACCAGATTGAATCCAACTGGCACGCTTATGACCAGGCCTTCGGCGCGCGTCGCCATCGTGTGCACTATGCGGTCAAGGCCAATGACAATTTGTCGATTATTCGCGTGCTCAAACATTTGGGCTCGGGCTTCGATATTGTTTCGGGTGGTGAGCTCGAGCGTGTTCTCGCAGCCGGTGCGAGTGCTGCAGATATCGTTTTTTCGGGTGTAGGCAAAACGCGATCCGAACTCGTGCAGGCGGTGCGCGCTGGCGTGGCCTGCATCAATATTGAATCGAGTAGCGAATTAGAGCGGATAGCCGAAGTAGCAACGCAGCTGAAATGCCCGACCAAGCTAGCCTTGCGGGTTAATCCCGACGTCGACCCCCAGACCCATCCTTATATCTCGACGGGCTTGAAAGAGAGCAAGTTCGGAGTTCCGATCGAACAAGCGCCCGCACTGTATGCGCGGATGGCTGCTCACCCATGGCTGCTCGCAGCAGGTGTCGCGAGCCACATCGGGTCACAAATGACTTCGATAGAACCCGTCGTTGATGCCGTTCGTCAAGTTGTCAGCCTGGCCGAAAACTTACGTGCGAGCGGTATCGAGCTGGAACATATTGATGTGGGCGGCGGACTGGGCATCCGTTACCATGACGAGACGCCCCCGCCAATCGCCAGGCTGGTGTCGGCGGTATGCGAACTTGTGCCCGATCGCTACGGCGTCATGATGGAACCCGGTCGTTCCCTGATCGGTGCGACTGGCCTGCTGCTCACTACTGTGGAGTATCTCAAACAAACGCCGGCAAAGACCTTTGCCATCGTTGACGCCGCGATGAACGATCTGATGCGGCCGGCGCTTTATGAAGCCTGGCATGGGGTGATACCGGTCGAGGTCGCGTCCGATACTGACACACTGTTCCATTGCGATGTGGTGGGACCGGTTTGCGAAAGTGGTGACTGGCTGGCGCGTGGCCGCGAGGAAGTGAAGGCGTTCGAGCGCCCGTTCGTCTCCTG
>JANOXY010000834.1:0-7694 GCA_031418675.1 Pseudomonadota bacterium | reverse complement strand
CGCCGCATAGATGAAGGTATGGGCGGCCATGATATCGGCGAGGCTGAAGTTGCCACACAGGAACGGCTTGAACGAACACAGCGCCTTCAAGGCACTGACGCCGTTCTCGAGTACTGGTTTGGCCTCGTCAAACGCTGCCTGGCTGCGCGGCGCACCAAAAAACAGTTCACCATAATGACGGCGCGCCGGCAGTTCGATGTAGAGCTCCAGCACCTTCATGACTTCCCTGACCTTGGCGGCCGCAAACGGATCGGCGGGCATCAGGGATGGGCTGGGGGTGGTTTTTTCGATGTAGTCGAGAATCACATTGGTTTCCGTAAGGAAGCCCTTGTCCGTTTCCAGACACGGCACCTTACCCATCGGACTCTTCGCTTTGAAGTTGTTTTCCTGGCTGGGCATCGATTCGATGTGTTCGAATTTAAGCCCCTTTTCCAGTAGCGCAAACTTCACCATGTTGTAGTAATTGCTGACCTGGAAACCGTGTAACTTGAGCATGTTTTTTCCCTCTGGTAATTGGGCGTATCCCGAACAGGTGGACACCTGTCACTGCTGACAGGGATGGGCGGCCCGACTAAATTTCATTGTTATGAACGCGGCTCGTTCGAGTCAGATGGCGCCAATGCGGCGCCCAATCTCGGCGTAGCGGTCCAGCCAGCGTAGCACAGTCTCTTTGTCCTCGGTCGGGCAGCGCGGAATGGCGCGCGCTATGCAACCCAGGTCAGCAAAACGCTTGAGGTCATCCTCTTTGGTTTCGAAGATATCGAACATCGAGATCGGCACTTCTGACGGGTCACGCCCGTTGTCGCGCAGACGTTTGTGCAAATCGTCGATGTCGTCTTTCAAGTTGCCATGGAAGAGGTCAATGGGAATCCAGCCATCGCCAAATTCAGCCACGCGTTTACGCCCCCAGGCCGAACCGAAGGTGCCGAGGATGACCGGCGGATGGGGCCGTTGCACCGGCTTGGGATAGGACCAGACCTTATCGAAGTTGACGTAGTCACCGTGATAGCTCGCCTCCTCCTGGGTCCATAAGGCCTTCATGGCATGCACCCGTTCCTCCAGCACCTTCCAGCGCTTGTCGTAGGCTGTGCCATGGTTTTCCATTTCTTCGCGATTCCAGCCGGCGCCGATACCAAACAGAAAACGACCGTTGGAGAGCTGGTCGACCGTTGCCACCGTTTTGGCCAGCGCTATGGGATCGTGTTCGACGAGCAGGCAGATGCCGGTGCCGAGTTTGATGGTCTTGGTCACCACCGCGGCAGCTGCGGCGCTGACGAAGGGGTCGGACATATGCACGTATTCCCGCGGCAAGGGCCCTTTGCCCGGCCACTCGGTCAAGCGACTGGCTGGAATATGGGTGTGCTCAGGAAACCATAAGGACTCAAAACCCCGTTCTTCGGCGGCGATCGCCAACTCGTCTGCGCGAATGGCGTATTCGGTGTTAAAACTGAAGACACCGAGTTTCATGGCACTCTCCCCTGTTTAGTGGACCGCCATCAGCGGCCGTTGTGGCTGCGATATAACAAGTGCTCATGGCCGGCGCAATTACCTGCCAAAATTTCAAATCACCGCGCGCCTGTGTAGGTCCGAATTTATTCGGACATTCTCGACACGCTGCCGTCTCCATGGCCAGTTTTTTAATGTCCGAATAAATTCGGACCTACAGGCCGAACTGTTGCAGGATTTCGGTGCGATGGGCGTCGAGCCCCGGCCCGGCTACGCGCACCGCGCCCGGCGTGTCGGCAAAATGCACGGGCACACCGGCGACCTGCAGACGATGACCAATTTCTGCGATCTCGACTTCGGCGATCATCTCGCGCGCCGCGATGTGGGGATCGGAAAAAATATCGGTGACGTCGTTGACCGGGCCGCACGGCACGTGCCCGCCCAGTACCGCAGCGACCTCGACCTTGCTGCGTGTTGAGGTCCAAGCTTCGATAGCAACGCGGACTCGCTCGCGCTGTTTTACACGGTCGCTATTGCTCTGCAGCGTCGGGTCTGCGAGCAAATCATCGCGCTCGATCAGTTTCGCCAGCGAACGCCATTGGGCCTCGATCGGACAACCGATCGCGATCCAGCCATCGGTGACCGGATAGATCGAAAACGGATTGACCAGCGGATGCTCATTACCTTCCGCCTGCGGCACCATGCCGCTGACGGAATGCTGATGCACGATGCGTTCGCAGATGGCGAGGATGGCATCGTACATGGCGACGTCCAGGAACTGGCCTTGTCCACGGCGCTCGGCCAGGCGTACCGCCGCCACCACACCAAAGGCACACATGATGCCGGGCACGATGTCACCAATACCCGGCCCTGATTTCAGGTGCATGCCCGGCGCCGGGCCGGTGATGCTCATAAAACCACCCATGGCCTGGGCGATGATGTCGAAGGCCGGCCATTCGGCATAGGGACTGCGTCCGGTGCGGGGATCGCCGAAACCGCGCACCGCCGCATACACCAGGCGCGGATTCTCAGCACGCAGGGATTCATAGGACAAACCCAGTCGCTCCATCACGCCGACCCGATAGTTCTCAACCACAACATCGGCTTTACGCGCCATGGCCCGAAAGGTCTCGACATCACGTGGGTCTTTCAGGTCGAGCACGATGCTGCGCTTATTGCGGTTGATGCTGTGGAAGTAACCACCGTGACGCTTTTCGATATCACTCGCGTGATACATGCCCAGGCCGCGCGACACGTCGCCACCGGGCGGCTCAATCTTGATCACGTCGGCGCCGTGATCGGCCAGCAACATGGTGCAATAGGGTCCGGCCAGAACCTGGGTCAGGTCGAGCACCACCATGCCGTCCAACACACCGTGCAAGGGATAGGGTTTGCTCATAACAGCCTCAGTTGTCTGCCTTGCCCAGCAGGTTGTCGGAAATGATGCGTAATTGAATCTCCGAAGTACCTTCGAAGATCTTGGTCAGGCGCGCGTCGCGCCAATAGCGCTCAACGGCGTAGAGCTTGGTGTAACCCGCGCCCCCGAAGATCTGCAGCGCATCGCTGGTCACACGTTCGGCCATTTCACTGGCGAAATATTTCACCATCGAGGCTTCTTTGTCGCAGCGTTCACCGCAATCAATGCGATCGCAGACGTAATACAAAAGTTGCCGTGCGGCCTCGATGTCGGTCGCCATGCGGGCGAGCTTAAAGCGCAGATCCTGAAACTGCGCGATGGGCCGGCCAAATTGTTGGCGCTCCTGGGCGTAGACCATGGCGTCTTCCAATGCCCCTTGGGCAAGGCCGATGGAGCGCGCCGCAGTGTGGGCGCGCGCTTCATCGAGGCCACGCGCCAGCGCATAAAAAGCCTTGCCCTCGGCGCCAATCAAGGCACTTGCGGGTGCGCGGAAATGATCGAAGGCGAGTTCGAATGTTTTCCAGCCGAAGTAGCCGATTTTTGGGATCTCCGCACCTTGCACGCCGCTCGGAAAAACACCACGCGGTTTATCCAACAGAAAGGCGCTGATACCGAGGTGGCGCCGTTGTGCATCGGGTGATGGCGAGGTACGTGCAAACAGCAGGATGTAGTCGGCACCGTCGGCAAAGGTGCACCAATATTTATTGCCGGTGATGACCCATTCGTTGCCGTCGCGCTCGGCACGACAGGAAATGGACGCGAGATCGGATCCCGTGTCGGGCTCCGACAAAGACATCGCACCCAGATACTCACCGCGCACCACCCGCGGCATCATGTGCGCGCGTTGTTCGTCGTTGAGCAGCCCCATGGTCATGGTGCCGTTGCCACGCGCAACGATACTCGCCACGCTCATCCAGCCGCGCGCTAATTGCTCCGAGATCAGGCAGTACTCAAATACCCCCAGGCCACTGCCACCATATTGCTCGGGAATGCGTATGCCGAAATAGCCCATGTCCGCCAGTTTCTGGCGCAGGGCCATGGGAATCTCACCTTGCACTGGGTCGAGGGCATTGGCCACCGGCAAGACTTCCTGCATGGTGAATTAGCGTGCGGTGTCGCGGATCATGATCCGTTCCGGGGTCAGATAGCGGTGTGGGCTGACGACTTGATCCATGAACGGGGTCCTCGATTGGTCTGCGTGCTGGCGCGCGCCAGCGCCTTCAGAAAGGTTTGGAAAAGACAACGCCCGCACTGTGCAAGGCATCGACCTCGCCGCTGGTCTTGCCCAGCAGATCGCGCAGAATCTCGTTGTTGTGCTCGCCGAGGAGCGGCGCGACGTAGTCGTTGTTGGCTGGAAAGTCCGAAGTTTTGATCGGCATGCCCGGGATCTGGAATTCACCGGCCACCGGATCGACGATGGTGCGTATCGTGCCACGCTCGATGAAATGCGGATGACTGACCGTTTGTTCGATGGACAACACCGGTGCACAGGGCACGTCGTGGGCATCAAAGGCCGCAATCGCACTGTCAACATCGGGAAAGGACTGCAGCCACGCTTCGATCAGGGCGATCACTTCGTCCATGCGCGCGACGCGCTCAGCGTCCGTTGACCAGCCCGCTGTTGTGACCAGCTCGGGGCGGCCCATGGCGGCACAGACGTCGGCCCAATGGTGCAGAAAACCCATCAAGACCACGTCACCGCCGGTCGCACGAAACACCCCGGCGGGACACAAAAAGCTCAAATGCCGGCCACTGCGCATGGGTTTGATTTCACCGCCACTGGCGCTGAACTGATGCACGTTCACTTCATGGGCGTGGTAATAACAATCGAGCAGTGCGATATCCAGATATTGACCACGACCGGTGCGGGCGCGATAAAGCAAGGACGCCGCGATGGCAAACGCCGCATGCACTCCGGTACTCACATCGCCTAAGCCCAATAAAGGAATATAGGGAGAGTCGTCACGTGGCCCGATCATCGACGTCACGCCGGCATAGGCCTGGGCGATGTAGTCGTAACCCGGTTTGTGGGACAGTGGTCCGCTCTGACCTAAGGCCGAAATCGAACACAGGATAATGTCCGCGCGAAGCTTCTGCAGATCCTCAAAGGCCAGCCCCATGGCCTGCATGACACCGGGCTTGAAGTTCTCCACCACCACATCGCAATGGGGCACCAGCTCGCGTACCAGATCGAGGCCGCCCGGCTTGCTGAAATCGATCGCGAGGCTGCGCTTGTTGAGGTTCTGCTGCACAAAATACAGGCCACGCTCATTGCGCAGCTTCGATACCAGGCGGGTGCGATCACCATCGGGTGCCATTTCTATCTTGATCACATCGGCGCCCATCTCGGCAAACAGGCGGGTGCAGGTCGGCCCGGCCAGCGCACGGGACAGGTCGAGTATGCGTATGCCGCTCAACATATGCGGATTAAATTGACTCATGGCTGCTCCCCTGCACGATGCTTGGCGCCTCAGACTTCGAGGGCGTGTTCGGCTGCCTTCACGGTCTGCGCGATCAGCGTATTGATAGTCATAGGCCCAACGCCCCCCGGCACCGGGGTGTACGCTGCGCAGCGTTGCACCAGCGGGCCCAATTCGATGTCACCTACCCCGCCGGGATGATAGCCGGCATCAACCACCACCGCGTCGTCTTTGATCCAGACCGCGCGGATAAATTGGGGTTTGCCGACCGCACCGACCACGATGTCCGCCTGGTGCAGTAAATCGGGCAGGTTGCGGGTGCGCGAATGGCAGATCAGCACCGTGGCATCGGCGTTCAACAACATCGCCGCCATGGGTTTGCCGAGGATGGGGCTGCGTCCCACCACCACCGCGAGTTTGCCGGCCAGCGGCACTCGGTAGTGGTTTAACAAGCGCATGATGCCAGCCGGGGTCGCCGAGCCCCAGGCCTGCTCGCCCATGGCCATGCGTCCATAACCGTGGCTAGTGACACCATCGACGTCCTTGTCCAGCGCGATGCGATCAAAACACGCACGCTCATCGATCTGCGCCGGTACAGGATGCTGCAGCAGGATGCCGTGCACATCGGGGTTGAGGTTCAGCCGATCAATACAGGCCAACAACTCGGCGGTGGTGGTGGTGCTGGCCAAGCTTATGCGCTGGGATTCCATGCCCACCCGCGCACAGGCGTTGCCCTTCATACGCACATAGGTGGCCGACGCCGGATCGTCACCAACCAGGATGGTGGCGAGGATCGGCACCCGTCCACCGCGCCGCAATTTGAGTTGTGCAACTCGCGCTGACAAGACCTGTTCCTCGGACGCGGCCAGAGCCTTGCCATCGAGCACCAGTGCAGACATGCAATTCTCCAGACTTCGTGATGGGTACGGTAAGCGGCCGGTATAGTGCCTTGTTGGTCGAAGGTCTGACAAATCAAAGGACCCGCGGGTTTTCCACCACGCCTGACGCAGTAACGCCATGGCGTGCTGAGTTTCAACATCCGCGTATCGTCGAGGCGCGATGACTGTCAGGGACGTTGGATTTGTGGGAGATTAGTCCCTGACATCCGTGCGCACAGGAGACAAGACATGCCCGAGATTCGATACGGCGAAGCAGTCGAGGTTGCGCCACGCGTACGCCGCGTCACCGCTCCCAATAGCGGGCGCATGACCGGCCCCGGCACCAATACCTACATCGTCGGTCATCGTGAGCTGGCCATCATCGATCCCGGCCCGGATATCACCGAGCACGTCGATGCCCTCGAGCGCATCTGCGCCGGTCGCCTGCGCTGGATCCTCGTCACCCATACCCACCGAGACCATTCGCCCGCCGCACACGCCCTGGCTGCACGTACCGGCGCCGAGTTGATCGGTAACGTGATCCCCGACGATGGCTTCCAGGACCAGAGCTTCAGCGGCGCGCGGGCGCTGGCACAGGACGATCGTCTAAGCACCGATGAATTTTCCATCCGCGCGCTACTCACCCCCGGCCACGTCAGTAACCACATCTGCTATCTGGTTGAAGAAGACGGCCTGCTCATGACCGGTGATCACATCATGGGCGGCTCGACCGTCGTCATCGTGCCGCCCCATGGCAACATGCAGCACTACATCGAATCGCTGCGTCGCATGTTGAATTACGAGATCACGCACCTGGCCCCTGGTCACGGCGATTTGATCGCCCAGCCGCGCGCCGAGATTGAACATCTGATCGCCCATCGTCTGAAACGCGAAGCCAAAGTAGTCAACGCATTGTCAGACCTGGGCGAAGCCACCATCGAGGCCTTGACGCCAGTGGTTTACGACGACGTCGATCCGATCATGCACGCCTGGGCCGCAATGTCCCTGCACGCCCATTTACTCAAGCTACGTGATGACGGCCGCGCGCGCCAGGACGAAACACGCTGGTCACTGCTGGCCTGAGCCTGGGCTCAAAATGAAATCGAAAGACTCAGCGAACCAAAATTGTGGCGACGGCCCTGGCCGTCAAATTCGCGGCTGCGAAAAACCTGCGCATAGGACAGTTTGACGCTGTTGTAGATCACGCTGGCACCCATAATCAGGTCACCGACCGCAATCTTCTTGTCGACGCTGTGGCTGCTCTCGAAGGTATTGCCGTCGAGAAAGATATTACGCAATACCAGTCGCCCACCGAGGGCGGCAAAACCATAGAGGCCAAAACCGCGGCCACGACCGGCCGCACCGCTGACCGTGCTTGGCGCATTGGCGTCACCACCAGGCCGGATCAGCGAGGTGCCGAAGTCCCAGGGTAGATTCCATCCCACACGCAGCTCGGCGCCACCCGCACCGTAGTCCATGACCGTGCCGGCTGCGAGCCCTGCGTGAGTAATCAGGTCGTAGCCGATCTGGTTG
>JANOXY010000833.1:0-2805 GCA_031418675.1 Pseudomonadota bacterium | reverse complement strand
ACCACGACCAGAATCTCAGTACCGTCAGCGGTGGTGAAACCGCTCATCTCCCCTTCCCAGACATCGTCCAGGGTGCATACCTTTTCAAAGGCCATAACCGCGGCCTTAACTGTCGGCAAAAACGACGTCGATAATCTCCGTCGGTTTCAGATCCGAATCACACACCCGCAGCGACGCCGGATAACACTCCGTGGCGCGATGGCGGCGCACACGCAGGACTTTGTCCGGCTGCGGCGCCACGTGTTTACCGATGGAATGATAGGCACACTTCTGCGCCACCTGGGCCATGTTGTCCTCACTGTCCACCAGCACCAGCTTGGGCACGAAGTCACCCTGGAAATTGGAGTAGAGCGGGAAGTCAGCCATGGCTAGCAGCCGTTACGGCATTGGCCCGACCGCGTGTATGTAAAAGCATTTCAAGCCACCGCCCGTAGTTTTCTGAAATGCTCAATCCAGGCGTAAGCGTGGGCGTCGCGACCCTGCTCTTCCGCGCCCAGGCCCATATACGCGAGCGCGCCTTCCAAGCTCGGTGGCAGAATTTTTCCGGCCAGAAAGCGATCGACCAAGGTCATATGACCTTTGTAGTGATCGGGATTGATCTGGAAACACCAGCGATCAACTTCCGAGCCGAAGTGATACAGCCGCCCCTCGTATTCCACGGTGTAATCCTGCACATCCCAATCGTCCCCCGGAATGTGGGTGATGGGTAGATTGGACATGTGACAGATCAGGGGCAGAGTTTCCGGCAGCGTCGCCGCTTCATTGCCCTTCAATAGGTTGTCAGTCATGACATCCCAAACGCGCCCCCAGCGGCGGTTCCAGCCCGGATATTTTTCTTCCAGCCAATCGCGCTCAGCAGGCGTGACACCGGCGGCAGGATTCCACCACACGGTGCGCCGCCAACTCCAAACACCCATATGCATGCCATGGTGAGTGATTTCGAGATCACGCATAAGCGTGTCCCAGTACCAGGGTTTAGCCAGGCCTAAGTCCAGCAGCTGGCGTTCGAACTGCACCACTATCCATTCGAGCATGAATTCTTTGAACGACTGCTTACGCGCTTCAACCGGCGTGTAGTAGTCCATGATGGGGCCGGTCAAGATCGCGAACAGCTTCCAGGAACGCCAGATGGCGACGTCGATGAGCTGCTAGGCTTCGGCCTGTTTGCCGTTTTCGATCAGAATCTTCAAGGCCGGCCCGCCCTGCTGTGAATGGCGTGATTCATCGGTCTGAATACTGGAGATGAGACTTGCAAAGGTATGGTCGCCGGTCTCGGCGGCGTCGGCCGCAAGACCCAGGAACTGCATGTTGGTGAAGCCGGTTTCGAAGGCAAAGGTCAACATGATGGCGGTCGAGATCGCATCTCGACTGGTGACGATGTCATCAAACAGCGAACGCGCCGCGATGGCTGCCCATTCATTTGATCGCAGCGCTTTATGCGCCCAGTCCCATTGCCGCCCGCGTTTGATATTGGCGTGGGGGAAAAACAATTGCAGCTGGCTGTGACGGTTTTCGTCCATCATGCCAAACACCGCCATATTGCGATTGCCCGGCGCCTTGGAAAAACGCGCCATGCGTGCCTCGCCTATACCCGCCACATATTCACCGAGCGCGACCGCGCCATAGTGCGCCTGCATGGAACTCACCCAGGCGGGATCCGCGTTATCGACAAATGCTGCGCGCTCCAGTGCCGCGCGCACGGAATAGGTGCCGGCATCTTTTTCACGCTGGATGGCAACGTATTCGGGATAGGAGGTTTTGTAGGGTTCGTCATAACCTTCCCAGGCCTGCATGGGAATATCACGGGCGCCACTCATCTGTTCGGGAAACAGCTCGGCTTCGGTTACGTATTTGGGTGTCCAATTGGTCGTGCGGACGAGGTCGTACCAATCTTCACGCTCGAGTAAGGCCATGTTTTTGTCTCCCCGGGGTGCGCGGTGGCGATGCGGCTTAGCGGAATGCGTAACGAGCATAATCACTGCCATGGGGGGCGTCTACTCACTTCTGGTGGGGCGCTGGGACTCGGCCCACCGCGGCTCGAGCGAGTGGATAAGCACGCTGTTGTCTGGTCCCAGCAAGGCCCCCAGCACCAAATTTCAGTTGAGCCGCGTATAGCGTAGGGCCAGGTCTCACAGCCGGCCACGCTCCACCTGGCCACGCGGCGCGTGATGACTGCATGACACACTTGACCTAAGGTGACCCCCGCGCCCATGACTAAGCCAGAGCCATCACCCACAACTTGCCGCACCGAGGCGCCATGCGACTATCACGGCGCAACCGTCTGCAACCCCGCCGACAAAGGCATCTTGAGCGCTGCCGACATAGCCGACTGGGCACCGTTTAGCACCGCGCCCCCGCCCGAGTTGCGCCGGGTGCCGCTGCGTCAACGGCTCACCGAAAGCAATTGCGCTACACCCGCGCAGGCGGGCGGGCGACGCTGGGCGATGGGTTGTGTGTCGCTGGAAATCACCCAACGCTGCAACCTGGACTGCACCCTGTGTTATCTGTCCGAGCACGCGGAGGCCATACGGGACCTGCCGTTGTCGGAGATTTTCCGACGTATCGACATGATCTACGCGCATTACGGCCCCGGCACCGACGTGCAGGTTTCCGGTGGCGAACCGACCTTGCGCAATCGCGAAGAGTTGCTGGCCATCGTCGCCCGCATTGCTGAGCTTGGCATGCGCCCGGCCTTGTTTACCAACGGCATCCGCGCCACCCGCGCGCTATTAACCGCGTTGTCCGAAGTGGGGCTGTGTGATGTGGCCTTCCATGTGGATATCACCCAGCAGCGCGCCGGCTACG
>JANOXY010000832.1:0-4095 GCA_031418675.1 Pseudomonadota bacterium | reverse complement strand
GGCAACGAGTGATCTGAGTTCGTGGTGGCTTTGAACTTCTTGGCTGCCTTGGCCCGAAGTCCCTGACGCCGTTGGCTATTGGCGACGGTCTTGCGATCGAATACTTCACCCGCGTCAGCGAGATCTAAGGTCAGTCTGGGGGATCCCGAACGGCCTTTTCCCGCTATGAAAGCGGCTTTGACCACGTCATCAAGATGGTCCCTGCGTTGCGCCTGTGCTGACGGCTTGGTCAGCCGTTGGAGCCACGCATAGAAGCCGCTGCGTGAAGCTTCCAACGCCCGGCTCATCGTCGTTATCTTGAACTCAGTGACATGGGCGGCCATGAATACGTACGTCACTTCAGGCTCTTCGCGAAGTACGTGGCGGCTTTTTTTACTATTGCAAGCTCCTCGGCTTGTTCAGCCAATTGGC
Source organism: Pseudomonadota bacterium (assembly GCA_031418675.1). GTDB lineage: Bacteria > Pseudomonadota > Gammaproteobacteria > JADJYF01. The sequence goes on along the minus strand of JANOXY010000832.1, from coordinate 3,684 downwards.
GCTTCAGGCGCGCTATCTCGGTCGCTTGCGATTGCTCGACATCACTTTGCGAGCGACGGAGCGTGGCCTTCTGCCGCCAACCGTAAAGCTGGGAGTCGTGTTTTGCTGCGGCTCTTGTAGCGCTCTATCCTCGGCATCGTCAACCCGGCAATAAGATAGCTTTCGCCATGCTGGTTGCACTCATGTGGCCGCGAGCCAGCCGACCAACATGGCGCGCGAGGGTGGGCCAGGCGGCCGTGAGGGCCGCGCGGGTAGCGTGAACCAGAGCCAACATCTGCGGCACCCAATGCCCGCCAATGACGTTAGAATCGCGCCATGAAAATCGACCACCAACCACGTATCCTGCGTTTGCATGGCGCCCGTAACGTCCGTGATCTCGGAGGCCTGCCCACCGCTGGTGGCGCCACAACCCGTTTCGGCATGGTGATCCGCGCCGACGGCTTGTCCCGCCTCAGCGACGAGGATCTCGCGCGCTTGAGCGCGCTGAATCTGCGCACCATTGTCGATCTGCGCTACGACGAAGAGCGCGAACGTGCACCGGATCGCATTCCTGCCGACAACCCGCCAGGCTTTTATCACCGGGGTTTTTATCCCAAGGGTAGTGATGCGATCTTCCACGCCCTGAACGTGCGTGGCGTCGGCGCCGAGGAAGCCGCCGCTTTGATGTGTGCCAATTACGCACGCATGCCCTTTGATAACACCGCCGAATTCCGCGATGTGCTGCACCACATCATCGCGCCCGGCACCGCACCGCACCTGATCCATTGCACCAGCGGCAAGGACCGCACTGGTTTGGTCGTGGCCTTCCTGCTACTGGCGCTGGAGGTGCCGCGCAGCGTGGTATTTGACGACTACGAACTCAGTAACGGTGACTGGCAACCAATCGACATGTTCGGCGCAAAAGCGACGCGGGCCGCGATCGACGCGATCATGGCTGCGCCGGCGCAATATCTCGCGGCGGCGCTGGATGCGATTGAACAACGCTGCGGAAGCTGCGACGAATATCTCGACCAGTGGCTGGGCTTCGGCCGACGTGAACGGCAAGCACTGGCTGATTTAATGCTGGCTTAAGCGCGCTTTTGAGGGGTTGCTCAGACTGCAAGCGACCTTTGCTTGCACAACACCCTGTGGCGTTCAGTTCAAGCTTCGCGCCATGCGCGTGCGCCAGGCCTTGACCCGCTCATCGCCACCCAGGACGTTGAAGATGTCCACCAGCGCTTTGCGTACCGCACCGTCCTGCCAGCTGCGATTGCGCGGTAGCAGCGCCAGCAAGGCTTCAACCGCGTTATCGAAATTGCCAGCGGCTGCCGCCGCCACGGCTGCACGGTAGCTCACCGCGACCTCGTCCTGGTCAGCGGTAACGCTGGCCGCATCGGCCAGACTCAACCGTGCTTGGAGTGGTGCGATTTCATCGCCGACCTGCAGATTCGCCGGCAGCTGTGCCATCAGTGCTCGTGCCTCGTCCAATCGTCCATTGCCGATATAGAGTTCAGCCAATGCCAGGTGCACGCGGTAGTCAGTGCCATCTTCGCCATGGGCGCGCTGCAATTGTGCGATAGCCGTTGGCACGTCACCGAGCCCGAGTGCGGCATGGGCAGCCGCAAGCAAACCATCGGTGGCCCGCGCCAGATGGGGTTTGACGAGGCGCTCTAAAGCCGCCAGCGGTTGTGCGCCCACCACCTGCGCAACGGCCTCACCGTGACGAAACACCACAAGCGTTGGCAAGCTGCGCACCTTGTACTGTGTCGCCAGCGCCTGTTCAGCATCGGTGTCAACCTTGACTATCGCCAGCGCGCCATCAAGACGCGTGGCGAGTTCTTCCAACACCGGCGCCAGGGCACGGCAGGGCGCACACCATGCGGCCCAGAAATCCACCAGCACGGCCTGTTCCTGGGATCGCATCAACACGGCGCTGTCAAAATCCGCAGCCCCGGCGTGACTCACAAAAGGACTGTTCACGATACTGACTCCCTGACCGGCGCGTGATGCGACGCGTCGTTGATCATTTTTTGGCGGCCAGCAACCGATCCCGCACCACGCGACGCAGGATCTTATTGGCTGCGCTCTTAGGTAATTCCGGCCACACACTGATGCCCTTGGGTCGTTTGTAGTTGGCGAGCTTGTCGCGCGCATGCTGGTTGAGCGCCTCAAGGTCGAGATCCGGCCGCCCGGCAACGACCGCGTAAACGAGGTCACCCCATTTTTCATCGGGCAGGCCGACGACCGCCGCTTCAACCACGCCATCGAAGGCCATCAGCACGTCTTCCACTTCGCGCGGATAGACGTTGTAACCGCCCGAGATCAGCATGTCGTTCTTACGATCGACCAGGTAGTAAAAGCCGTCGTCGTCCATGTAACCGACATCGCCAGTATGCAACCAGCCGCTGCGGAACGCCTGTTCGGTGGCCTCGGGACGATTCCAGTAATAGGCCATGGTTTGTGGGCCGCGACACACGATTTCGCCAACTTCGCCAGACGGCAGTACGTTGTCGTCATCGTCAAACACGGCGCACTCGACAAAGGTAAAGGGCCGGCCGCAGGAACCGACGCGGTCATGGTCTTCCGGTCGCAGACAGGTGATCACCATCGGGCTCTCAGCCTGACCATAACATTGCGCAAAAATGCGCCCGAAACTGGCCTCGGCACGAGTCAGCAGAGTGGGCGCAATCGGTGATGCACCATAGGCAATCTTACGCAGCGCGAAGCGCGCGGCCGGCAGTTCCGCTTGTTCGAGAATCATGGCAAGCATGGTCGGCACCAGGAAGGTGTGACTGGCCTGCTCGCGCGCTGCGAGTGCAATGAACTCTGCGGCGTCAAATTTTTTCATGACCAGCGAACGCACGCCGCGCGCGATGGCTGGTAGAAAAAAGGCACCTGAGGCGTGGGCAATCGGTGCGGCATGCAAAAACGTATTGCCCGCTTCGAGGTCGGGCACGAGATCAATCAGAAAGGCCGACAATTCCGCCAACTCGCCGCGGGTCGTGAGGGTCACGGCCTTGGCTTTACCCGTCGTACCACCGGTATAACCTAAACGCAGCGGCGCATCGAGGGAGCGATCGATCGCGCACGGACTTGCGTCCTGGTGTTGGAACATCGCGGCGAACTCCGCACGGCCGATGGTGATTTCCAGATCGACACCCTCGATATCGTCGTGAATGACGGCGCGACAGCCGCTGTCGGCGAGCTTGTAGAGATGATTGTCGAGGGTCTCGCGGGTATTGAGCCCGACCCTGACCAGACCCGCCTTGGCCAAGGCGTAGTAGGCCACCAGACATTCGATGCTATTGGGCAACAACACACCGACACGATCGCCCGCCTGCAGGCCACGCGCCAGCAGCGCGTTGCCGATGATGTCGGTCAAACGGTCGAATTCACGAAAGCTGACGTCGCGCGACCCTTCGGTCAGACAGATGGCATCGCCGTAATAAAGCGCGGCGCGACGGATTAGAGAGCCGATTTGCATGGGGATTTCACAGCTATGGCGGTCAGACGACCGGGGCGCGGATCATGGCACCGTGGGCGCACTCGTGCCAAGCGCCGCCAGCCCCTCAGGAGCCGCGTAACACTGCGTTCACTTGCTGCCGGTCGAGACCGCCTTCCCAGCGGGCTACCACCAGCGCGGCCACTCCGTTGCCGATGAAGTTGGTCAGAGCACGCGCTTCCGACATGAAACGATCGATGCCC
>JANOXY010000831.1:0-2587 GCA_031418675.1 Pseudomonadota bacterium | reverse complement strand
TCAGCCCGTAGACGATGAACGGCAGCTCACACAGTTCCAGCGACTTGCTCAGGCACTCGTCGCGAATGCGCGCCAGGGAAACCGGATGGGTGCTGACCAGCAGGTTGCCGTCGGGCGTGATGCTCATATTGTCCGGCGCGCCACCTACCGGTGCACGCCACAACAGGCGGCCGCTGTCACGTTCAAAGGCGGCGACGGTGTTCTCGAGATAAAGATCAACGTAAATGATGCGGCCGTCCTTGGAAGCCTGCACGCCATTGGGTAACGCGCCTTGCGTGCCCGGAATTGTTTTCCAACCCACACCACGCTGCCAGGTCACCAGAGCGCCGCTTTTCACGCCATCGGCCGGAGGCCGGTCGAGCATGGTCGCCGCGCCGCTGCGAGACATCATGTGGGTGGCAACCAAGCCGCCCTCGGCCAGCATCGCGACATCGTTGATCCACAGTGGTTCATCGACGATGACACAACCCCGCCACTGGGCTTGCACCCGACCGGCGCTATCACGCTGAAGCTGAAACCATTCGACCGATTCGCGCCCGCTGTGGTTAACCGCCAGCAAGGTGTAGCTGCCGTCATCGCGGGTCGAGACGTGCAGGCCATGGGCAGAAAATTTTGCTGGTGGTCCGGGACACGCAGGATCACCCCAGGCCTGGTCCGCCGTATTCGCCGCCGGGTGTGGCTGGCCGGAGGTGTAGACCGTGTCGATACGCCCGTCACGCGGGTAATACACCTGGATGCCACCACCCTCGGCGCCATCCCAACGGCCGAGTGCGCCAACGATTAATGCGCTGCCATCGGGCAGCACATCGATATCCTCGGGTGCCGCAAAACCGCAGATCGGCGTGATGCCGGCTAGCGGTTCGCAGCTCGCGTGCGTGGTTTGATCAGCTTGCGCGAGCGTGCCGTACAGGATCGCGACCAACACCAGTAAGCACTGCATAGATCCCAAGGCCTGTCGCGTTGCGTCGCCGCGATAGGGCAGCCGACCGCAGGCGTTCAGCAGCGCGTGCAGTCGGCGGGCCTTCATGCCTGCAGTGCCGCCATCTGGCGCTCGAAGTCACCGAGGTCGAAGTAGTCGCGCCACTTCACCAGTTTATCGCCCGCAAACTCAAACGTGCCCATCACCGGCACGGCGACGCGCTTGTCACCGAAGTGAAAAGCATCAACACGCTCGGTAAGCACCACGCCCTTGGCATCCTCGGCAATGAAATGCACGGTCCACTGGACCTTGGTCACGGGCTTCATGAAGGGTTCGACAAACTTGCGTATGGATTCTTTGCTCGTGAGCGGTTCCATTGGCATGTTGTGATAAAACGGCACGTCGCTGAACGTATTCATGATGCCTTCGACGTCTCGGGCTTCCCACTTGGCGATGAACGCGCGCACTTTGTCGATATTGGACATGGTCGGTCTCCCTGTTTTCCAGGTTCCAGTATAGGGCGGCCTATGCAGCTCGCTATAGCCGCATCGAGGGTATCCGTTGCTGCGTCGAATCCGGGAAACGGCTGGTACCGATGGGCGTTTGCTGTGCGTCATCGGTCTGTTGATTTGTCTGTACTGGGTTGACGAAGTCGTCGTATAAGTGGTGGTCATTTTTACAGGGGCACCGCTATGAACTATCGACAGTTGGGCAGGACCGGCCTGCGGGTTTCGGCGTTGTGCTTCGGCACGATGACCTTCGGCGGCGACGGCATGTACAAGGTCATTGGCGAAACGGCCCAGGCCCAGGCCGATCGTCTGGTGGGTGCGTGCCTTGATGCCGGGATCAATTTTTTCGACACCTCCGACACCTACTCGGCGGGTCGCTCCGAGCAGATCTTAGGCAAGGCGCTGGGCGCCCATCGTAGGGAGGTGATCGTTGCCACCAAGGTGCGAGGGCGAGTGGGTGCGGGGCCCAATGCGGTCGGTTTGTCGCGTGGCCATATTTTGGATTCAGTGGATGCCAGTCTGGCGCGGCTCGGCACTGACTACATCGACCTGTATCAGATTCATGGTTATGACGCACTGTCACCATGGGACGAAACCCTGCGTGCACTCGATGATCTGGTGCGCGCCGGCAAGGTGCGTTACATCGGTGCCTCGAACCTCGCGGCCTGGCAGCTGATGAAGGCGCTGGGTTTGAGCGAGCGCGATCGCCTCGCACGCTTCGAAACCATTCAGTCCTACTATTCGATTGTGGGCCGTGATTTGGAGCGCGAGCTGTGCCCCTTGATGGTTTCGGAGCAGGTGGGCTTGTTGATCTGGAGTCCGCTGGCGGGGGGCTTGCTCAGTGGAAAATTTTCGAAGGACCACAAAGGACCGGACGGCGCACGGCGGACCAGCTTTAACTTTCCGCCGGTCGATGAGCACCGCCTTTATGTTGTATTGGATGCGCTGGCCGAGGTCGCACAAGTACACCAAGTGTCGGTCGCGCGGGTGGCGCTGGCGTGGTTGCTGCATCAGCGCGTTACCACCAGCGTGATCATCGGCGCGCGTGATGAGGCACAGTTGCAGGACAACCTCGCGGCACCCACGCTCAAGCTCGATGCAGCGCAGTTGGCGCGCCTGGACCAAGCCAGCGCGCTACCGGCCGAGTATCCAGGCTGGA
>JANOXY010000830.1:0-2854 GCA_031418675.1 Pseudomonadota bacterium | reverse complement strand
GAATTTTGTTGTCGACCCGCGTGTAAAGGGCAACGTGACGGTGATTTCTTCGGCACCCACCGATGCCAAAGCGCTCTACGACGTTTTCCTTTCGATTTTGAAAGTTCACGGATTCGCGGCCATTCCCAGCGGCGACGTGGTAAAAATTGTGCCCGACGCCACCGCCAAGCAGGAAGGCCAGGACACACCCGCTTCATTTGTTGCGCGTAACAACGATGCGCTGGTCACCGCTGTCATTCCCGTGCGGCATGTCAGCGCGCCGGAGCTGGTCGCGGTGCTGCGTCCCTTGCTGCCCCAGGAAGCGCATCTGGCCGGCTTCGCCGCCAGTAATGTGCTGGTAGTGGCCGACTCCGGCGTTAACGTGCGGCGCATGATGCGCATTGTCGCGCAGCTCGATACCGCCTCCGACAAAGCGGTCCAGCTTTATGAATTGAAGAACGCCGATGCGGAAGACGTCGTGCGGGTCATGAATTCATTATCCAACGACGCCGGCAAGCAGCAGTCACCAGGCATTTCGGGTCCGCAGTTCATCGCCTATGAGCGCACTAACACCGTCGTGGTCCAGGCCACACCAAACGATGTCGGCAAGTACCGTCGCCTGATCGAAGCGCTCGATGTACCAGACACGGGCCCGGAAGGTGTCGACGTTGTGCCCTTGCACTTTGCCACTGCGGCGGATTTATTGCCGGTATTACAAGGTGTGCTGACCGGCGAAAACATGGCACCCCACGATAGTGGCAACAACGGCGGCAATGGCTCGACACCGCGCCCCGAAGGTGCTGCCGCGTCGCCGACGACAACGCCGGGCTCAGCCAATATTCAGGCCGACGAAGCCACCAATACGCTGATCATCCAGGCCCCCGCACGCAAGATGAAAATGCTTCGTGACGTCATCACAAAACTCGACGTGCGGCGCAACCAGGTACTGGTGGAAGGCATCATCGCCGAACTCAGCACCACACGCGGCACCGAGCTCGGCATCCAGTGGCAGACCAGCCAGACCCAGAACGGCGTACTGGCCGGCACACAACTGCCGGGTGTCGTTTCCGGTGGTATCGAACAAGCGGTGGACAAAGGCAGCGTAGCGCTACTGAACGGTTTTACTTTTGGTTACCTGCAAGGCGCCGATCTGCGGGCCTTGTTGCGTGCGCTCGCAAGCGACACCTACAGCAACGTCTTGTCGACGCCGACCTTGATGACCCTCGACAATGCCGAGGCCGAAATCGTGGTTGGCCAGAATGTGCCTTTTGTGACTGGCTCATTCACCAATTCCAATAACGACTCCAACAATCCTTTCCAGACCATCGAACGCAAAGACGTCGGCATCCTGCTCAAGGTCAAGCCGCAAATCAATGAAGGTGGCACCGTCACGCTGGAGTTGGAACAGGAGGTTTCAAGCGTGACGAGTTCGACCCTGGGCTCGGATCTCATTACCGATAAACGCTCAATCAAAACCACCGTGCTGGTCGACGACGGTGAAATTGTCGTGCTGGGTGGATTGATCGAAAACGAACTCAAAGAGAAAAATCAAAAAGTGCCGTGGCTGGGGGATATCCCGGTGCTCGGCCATCTGTTCAAGAATGCCCAAGACAACGTAAAAAAGACCAATCTCATGGTGTTTCTGCGACCGACCATCGTCAACGATCGGGAAGGCAACCGCAGGACCGCAAGCACCCGTTTCGACATGATGAATCAGCGACAGGAAGCCGAAGAGCCGCGTCGCAAAGGCAGTCTGCTGCGCGAAGTTGCACCACGCATGCCGGCACCGGATGGTCTGTTGGAATGAACGTGCCCTTCGCATTCGCGCGTCGCCACGGCGTGTTTGTGCGCGAAGCCGACAGTGCGGATCGGACCATGGTGTTCCGTGTCAGTGCGCCATTGACGGCACTGGCCGAAACCCAGCGTCTTGCCGGTGTCCAGTTGCCGTTGCTGCCGCTGCCCGACGATCAATTCGAAACTGAATTGCAGCGCGCCTACGAAAGCAGCGCCCACAGCGACGGTCAGACCATGGCCGATCTGGGCGAAGAATTTGATCTGGCGGATCTGGCCGAAGAATTACGCGAACCGACCGATCTGCTGGAAAGTGCCGACGACGCGCCCATCATCCGCCTGATCAATGGGGTGATCAGCGCGGCGATACGCGAAAACGCTTCAGACATTCACATCGAGCCCTTCGAGTCGCGTTTGTCGATCCGCCTGCGGGTCGACGGCGTGCTGCGCCAGATCATGGAGCCACCGGCGGCTATCGGGCCGCTGCTGGTGTCGCGCATCAAGATCATGGCCAAACTCGATATCGCCGAAAAGCGCGTGCCGCAGGATGGACGCATATCCCTGCGCATAGCCAACCGTCCGGTCGACGTGCGGGTGTCGACCATTCCCTCGGGCAGTGGTGAGCGGGTTGTCTTGCGCTTGCTCGACAAGCAGGCCGGGCGCCTACAGCTTGAGCAAATCGGTATGGATGGGCCGACCACCGCCGGCATCGATCAGATCATTCACCTGCCCCACGGTATTTTTCTGGTCACCGGTCCGACCGGATCGGGCAAAACCACCACGCTCTACGCGGCCTTGGCCCGTATCAATGATCGCAGCCGCAATATCATGACGGTCGAAGATCCGATCGAGTATTACATCGACGGCATCGCCCAGACCCAGGTCAATACCAAGGTCGACATGACCTTCGCGCGGGGCCTGCGCGCCATCTTGCGCCAGGATCCGGACGTGGTGATGGTGGGTGAAATCCGCGACATCGAAACCGCGCAGATCGCCATTCAGGCGAGCCTGACCGGCCATCTGGTGCTGTCGACGCTGCATACCACTTCGGCGGTCGGCGCGCTGACGCGTTTACACGACATGG
>JANOXY010000829.1:0-3052 GCA_031418675.1 Pseudomonadota bacterium | reverse complement strand
TTCACTCTCGGTCGTTCACAAGGAAACTATGAGACCAATAGCGGTTGCTGCGCTGAATGGGCTGCACCTTGCTAGCAGCAGAGCAGCCACATACTTATAAACATAAGTATAGAAGGCGTACCCACATGACTATCCTCAAGCTGACTGCGGTCGGGACCTCGACGGGGAGTGTGACCCCGAAAGACATGCTTGCCCGACTGAAGGTGGAAAAGGGCGACTGCCTCTACGCCATTGAAACGGCCGAAGGCTACCTAATAACGCCTTACGATCCGTGAGGAATTGGAGGCAGGGCAAGCTTTCATGAAGCAATACCGAGACACGCGCAAAGCGCGCGCTGAATGACCGCAGCGCCGCGCTGGATTACTAGAGCAGCAGTGCTTGCATGAAGAGAGTATCGCTACGTTCGGCGGTGCCCGGGGCATAAGGGATGAGGGATTGCTCGACTCAAAGTTCGCCCAAACTCGCAACGCCTATGGCTACCGTCGCGAAGTATCAATTTCCGAGCTCGCGGCGAGCTATGCATATGGATTGGCAAAGAACCATGCCTCCGTAGACGGCAACAGGCGGGCAGCCTTTTTATCAATCGGTGTATTTCTCGCGATTAATGGCTTTGCCCTGAATGCCGAGCAACCCGATGCCATTCGAACAATGCTCGCTGTCGCTAACGGCGAATAGGGTGAGCACGAGCTGGCGAGTTGGATACAAGGCAATCTTGTGCCGACCAAATCCATATGACGCTTACGCGCTCGGAAACCAGCGCAATCACCCGTTTGTAGACGGCAAGCGAAGGGCGTTCGTAGGTAAAGGCATTCACGAGCTCGTGACCATCACAGCACGTATGGCCGCGACGATATTGGGGGAAGCACTACAGCGACAGCGATTGCCGCTCATTCGCTCGCGTACTTCCTCGTCGCTCAGCGCAGAGAAACCGCCGTTCAGACCCAGTGTTACGTCACTTGGCATACCCGCGCTCGCTTCTCCCAGCATGGCGACTGCCGAGCAAATTTGACCGGGTGTGCAGTAACCGCATTGGAAGCCATCGTGCGCGAGAAACTCCGCCTGCATCGAATGCAGTTGGTCGCCGCTTGAGAGGCCCTCGATAGTGGTGACCGCATGACCATCGTGCATCACTGCCAGGCTAAGACAGGCGTTTGCACGACGGCCATTGATCAAAACCGTACACGCACCACACCACCCGTGGTCGTACCCCTTCTTTGTTCCAGTAAGGTCTAGATGTGCGCGTAATGCGTCAAGCACGGTGACACGAGTGTCGATCACGAGGGCGTAGGCTTGGCCATTGATATTCAGCTGCACCTCCATACAGGGCAAAACGATGTAGTCATCGGCCGCTGCTTCGGCGAGTGTAGGCGGTATCGTTTTGTCAGAATGGGGCGGGGATCCCATCACCGGCGAAGCGTCAGACGTGGAAACGGCCATCATTGTTTGCCAGACATCGCGACACGGATTTTTCAGGACACAAAGCGATTCCTGTCTGTCACGGTCGGGTTTCATCGCCATTATCGTCTCAGATCTGGTCGGATATCTTAGAAAGACGTGCGCGGAGCCAGTGCGTAAAGTGGCCAGCTGCACTTCCGTTCGTTATCGAACATAGGGGCGGCGCTAAATCGGGGCTGCGCTCGGCTTATCGCTTTCTTGATCTGGAAGAGGCGCTGAGGCTCGGCTGGAGTGAAAATAGCTTTGTGGTGAGCGACAGCTATTCCCGGCTGCAAGTGTCGCAAATGATGCTATGAGCGAGGCGAGCGTTCCGGCTGGTGTCGTATCCATGCCCGTGCCACAAAGTTCTGTTCGATGCGCTTGCGCAGCTTAGCCGCTTGGCGGCATTCCGTGACGCGGCACCTACAACAGCAGAAAGTTGGCAGTCGACAAGGTCAAAAGGGCAATGGCCAGACCAGCATTAAATACCTGCCGTTTTTCGACGGCCGATTCTTCGTCGCGGAACGTATCATTCGGTCGCTCGTAATGGCCGACATTGCGCTCCTCTGCGCCTGCAGGACGGTGATCATCGGAGGTGGCGTCCGGCTGTGGTTTGTCGGGCTATCTCATTGGCATGGAATAATACTCATAAGATGCCGGATACGGGTTTCTCAATTCTGCCCTTGGGGTGCCACCGCCCGGCGCGGCAGAGGGAGCGCGCTGGGAAAGGCTGACGTCTAAGTAGCGCGCGCGTTAAATCAGTTGCTCCGCCTCGTCTTCGGTTGGCAGGCGGCCCGCCGGCGTATATTTGTCCACCGCTGCAGGCAAGTCCTGTGTCAGCCTTGACAACAGTTCTTCTCGGGAAAGTCCGGTGTGCTGCGAAAGCTTGTCTAGCACCTCAGGGCCGATAGCTTGTTCAAACTGATCAGTGCGCAGTTGGTGATTGGGGCCGGTGCTTACCCACGAGTCTGCGGCGTGGCCCTGGCCCCTCTCCTTGAAGCGCTCGATCAATTCGCGAAGACCTCCACTGACAATGGTCCCCGCGCTGGCACCTCCGAGCATACCCACCAGTTTATCGACAATACCGCCTTGTCGCTCATCTTGAGGTTCGCCGCTTGCTACCTGCTTTCGTGCGGCGAACGCTTCGGCAAGTTTGTCGCGGTTTTGAAAACCGGCGACGGCAAGAAGTCCCAACAGGGCTACCATAGATGGCATTGCACGACTCATTTCATTCTCCTAGTGATCGAACAGGTCGGCGGCTAAAAATCGCGGATGACGGCCTTGGGGTAGTCACCGGCAATGAGTAATGCGGCGCTTTCACACATTGCTCGCGCATAAGGTCCTAGCCGCGGCGCGCAGGCATTGCGCCCCAGATAAAAAGAACGATTAAAGCGCCAACTACTGCACCGATAAGTCCAGCGCCCTGACCTGGCGTATACCATCCAAGCGCTCGCCCGAGATAGGTTGCAACCACCGCTCCCACGACTCCGAGAAGCGCCGTCAGTACAAATCCCGAAGGCTCGTTGCTGCCCGGCATGATGAACTTGGCGACCACGCCAGCGATTAAGCCAACAACAATTGTCCATATGATGCCCATGCCTACTCCTTTTTAAATAGA
>JANOXY010000828.1:0-4543 GCA_031418675.1 Pseudomonadota bacterium | reverse complement strand
CCTTCGCACCGGTCACTGCGCCGCAGATTGCCATCGCCGTGGTGGTTGAACACGGAGGAGGTGGCAGCCGGACCGCGGCGCCTATTGCGCGACGGCTGATCGACTACTATTTCAAGGAGGCGCCAGCTGCACAGCCAACGGCAAACACTAGCGTTGGCGTCGCTGACGACAACCACGAGCACGGGCCGCACGCTGCTGAAATGACGACACCTGCCGTGCTTGTGCTGCCCACGCCGAACATCGGGAACAACACCCCCACCGTGTCGCCGGCGCCGATCGAGCGTGCTGCGCCCGAGTCCATTCGATGATTAGAACGCCCAACCTGCTCTATCGACTGCACATCGATGCGCCCCTGCTCGGCAGTGTTCTGGTGATGTCTGCGTTAGGCCTAGTGGTGCTGTACAGCGCCGCCGATCAATCCGTCGAGGTCGTCATTAAGCAAGGGATGCGTATCCTGCTGGGCTTGACGGCAATGATTACCGTGGCGCAGGTATCGCCGCGCAGCCTCGCGCGTTGGGCGCCGCTGCTGTATGTCATCGGCACGTTTTTGCTGGTGTTGGTTTTGGCGATCGGTCATGGACGTGGCGCTACGCGTTGGTTGGATTTTGGTGTATTGCGCTTTCAGCCCTCGGAAATCATGAAGCTGGCCGTACCGCTCACAGTGGCGGGCTTTCTCGCCGAAAAAGTCCTGCCCCCGCAACTGCACACGACCTTTGTAGCCCTGGCTGTGGTGTTCGTGCCGGCCTTGCTAATCATCGATCAACCGGATCTCGGTACAGCGATTCTGGTTTCTGCTTCGGGCCTGTTTGTTTTGTTTTTCAGCGGGATAAGTTGGCGCTTCATGCGCAACAGTGCTCTGCTTGGAATCATCACGGCGCCATTTGCGTGGTTTTCGATGCATGAATATCAGCAGCAGCGCATATTGACGCTCTTCGATCCGGCCAAAGATCCGCTGGGCACGGGTTATCACATCATCCAGGCCAGCATTGCGGTGGGTTCTGGCGGCATTTATGGCAAAGGCTGGCTGAATGGCACGCAGTCGCACCTCGAATTCATTCCAGAACGGGCGACGGATTTTATTTTCGCGGTCTATTGCGAGGAATTCGGCTTGATCGGCGTCATCGTGTTATTGATCGCCTACTCGTTAATTCTGGTGCGCGGCATACGTATCGCGATGGAGGCACAGGAAATGTTCGGGCGTTTGACCGCCGCAAGTCTAACCATGACCCTGTTTATCTATATCTTTGTCAATATGGGTATGGTGAGCGGCGCCTTACCAGTGGTGGGTGTGCCGCTACCCATGGTCAGCTACGGCGGGACATCTTTCGTGACTATCCTGGTCAGTTTCGGTATCCTCATGTCTATTCACACGCATAGAAAATTTATTTCTGAAACCTGAGCGTTAGCGCTTGTTTCTCAAACGAATGCGAAGATTCCTACCGGTTGTATGTTGTTTGCTACTGGGCGTCGCCCGCGACGCACCAGCGGCGCCGCTCGACTCCGTGGCAGTGCGGGGCTTCGTCAGTCATATGAGCCAAACTTATGGCTTCGATACCGAAGCCCTCAGCAACGTCTTCACTCATGTCAGCCGCTCGGATCGCATCGTTGAGTTGATGGCAAAACCAGCGGAAAAGGTCAAACCCTGGTATCAATATCGTGCGCTTTTCATCACCGACAAGCGGATCCGCGAAGGCGCGGCGTTCTGGCGAATGAACGAAGCGGCGGTGAGTCGTGCTGCAGCGACTTACGGAGTTGCACCGGAAGTCATCATCGCCATCATTGGTGTGGAAACTTCTTACGGGAAGAACGTCGGAAGTTACCGAGTGATCGATGCTTTATCGACGCTAGCCTTCCATTACCCGGGCAACGACGCTGCGCGGGGGGCATTCTTCCGTACGCAGCTTGAGCAGTTTCTTTTGATGGCTCGCGAAGATCACCTTGATCCGCTAAGTCTGACCGGCTCCTATGCCGGCGCGATGGGGATGCCGCAGTTCATGCCCGACAGCTACCGTCGGCTAGCAGTAGATTTTGACGGCGACGGCAAGCGCAATATCTGGAAGGACCCAGACGATGCCATCGGCAGCGTGGCCAACTATCTGAGTGAGCATGGCTGGCGACGTAGTGGTGCGGTCGTTTCGCGGGCGCGACTCGGCGACGTGGCACCCGACGGCTTCCTCAAGACCACGATTAAACCCGGTTTCCGGCTTCTGGATTTCACCACCGCAGGTATTGTCCCGTTGCAGCGCCATGACAATCCTGATGAAGAAGCTGCACTGTTTGAGCTTGAAGGTAGTACGGGCAACGAATACTGGATTGGCTACACTAACTTCTACGTCATCAGTCGCTACAACCCACGCGTGAAGTACGCCATGGCCGTCGCGCAGTTGTCCGAGGAAATCCGCAAGTTGCACGGTGAGCCCGGTCGCTGATTCTCCGCCGCGCAGGGCGGGACTGGCCGGCCTGAAGATCGTCTGTGCAATGGCTCTCTGTGTGCTCCTGGTGGGCTGCGGAGTACTGCGCGGCGGCGGTCATCGTTTCCACGCTGATAACATCCCTGACGCCGTGCCGGGCAATGAACCGCGCAGCCGTTACGGTAATCCCGATAGCTATGTGGTCCAAGGCAAGCGTTATTACACGTTGCGCACAGCAGCGGGGTTTACCGAACGCGGCATCGCGTCCTGGTACGGGGATGCTTTCCATGGCCAGCGTACCTCCAGCGGCGAAATCTACGACATGTATCGTATGACCGGCGCCCATAAACAATTGCCCTTGCCGACCTATGTGCAAGTTCGTAATCTCGACAATGGGCGCATTGCTACGCTCAAGGTCAACGATCGGGGACCTTTCGTGGGTAACCGCGTCATCGATTTGTCCTACGCTGCGGCTCTGAAACTCGGCGTCGTCGCGAAAGGTACGGCCTTTGTCGAAATTCGCGCGCTGGACCAACACGGCCAAGTCAGTAATGGCGTGCAACAAGATTCGGTCCCGGCCCCGGCCGCCACCGCAGCAGCGCCAGCGTCCGCTGCGAGCGGCATGTATTTGCAGATTGGCGCCTATGCAGAACGGCGTAATGCGGAAAAAATCGTCGCGCAAGTGACGCGCGTGATCACGACAGGCACCCAGATACGTGAAATAAACAGCAACAACAGGGTATTTTATCGTGTCCAGATCGGGCCGCTGTCCTCGACAGAGCACGCCGACCAGGTGGTCGCTGCTTTGGAGAAGCTCGGCATTTCCCAACACCATTTCATCACGAATTGAACAATGCACCACGATTATTCCCACCTCCTCGCTCGCAGCGTACGCACATTACTCAGCGCAGTGCTGCTGTTGTCGGGCGCAGTTTCGGTTACGACCTGCGAAGCCGGCGCTCTCGCCGGCGTGGTGCCCGCCCCGTCGATTGATGCCAAGTCGTACATCCTGGTGGATTTCCGCACCGGAGCAGTACTGGCGGAAAAAAACGCCGATGAGCGCGTCGAACCGGCCAGTCTGACCAAGATTATGACTGTCTACGTAGCGTCCCAGACGCTCAAGGAAGGCCTGATCAAGCTTGAAGACGAAGTGACCATCAGCAAGAAGGCTTGGAAGATGGAAGGCTCGCGTATGTTCCTTGAGATCGGTAAGACGGTTTCGGTCGATATGCTGCTGAACGGCATCGTCATCCAATCCGGCAATGACGCCAGTGTGGCCTTGGCTGAGCATGTGTCGGGCAGCGAAGAAGTATTTGTGGGCCTCATGAACAAACATGCCAAGTCACTGGGTATGAGCAACACCAGCTTTTCCGATGCCACCGGGCTGCCTGACCCGAACAACTACACCACCGCCCGCGACATGGCCAAACTGTCGGCAGCGCTGATCCGCGAGTTTCCCGAGGAATACAAGCGTTCCGCCGTCAAGGAATTCACCTTCAATGGCATACGGCAGCACAATCGCAATCGTATGCTGATGCGTGACGCCACCGTCGACGGTATCAAGACCGGCCATACCGAGTCGGCCGGTTTCTGTCTGATCTCCTCAGCGGTGCGCGACGGCATGCGGGTGATTTCTGCGGTGATGGGCACGGCCTCCGATGATGCGCGCACCGAGTCCAGCTATGCGCTGCTCAACTATGGCTATCGGTTTTTTGAGACCAAACAGCTCTATGAAGCGCAGCAGGTGGTGGCGCAACCGCAGGTATGGGGCGGTGCGAGTGAGACCGTCGCGCTCGGTTCTAACCAGGCAGTATGGGCGACTCTGCCGCGCGGACGCTCCAAGGACATCAAAGCGGTAGCAAAACTCGACGAGCCGATCATGGCACCGGTACCCGCGGGTAAATTATTAGGCAAGATGGTGCTCAATCTCGACGATCGTGAAATCACCGCATTGCCTTTGGCCGCACTCGCCGCAGTGCCAGAAGGTTCATTTTTCTCGCGCCTGTATGATGACGTCAGGCTGATGCTGAAGTGAGTACGGTGGCGCCGCGCATCTGTTATTTGAATGGTGACTTTCTGCTGCTGAGCGAAGCGCGTGTCTCGGTACTGGACCGCGGCTTCATCTTCGGTGA
>JANOXY010000827.1:0-10250 GCA_031418675.1 Pseudomonadota bacterium | reverse complement strand
CCCGCGCCATGATGCTGGAAGCGCAGGCCATCGCGCAAAGCCTCGGTGTGCACTTCCCGATCACGGTGGACAAACGCATAGCCGGCGCAGCAGCGGTCGGCGCCCATAAAACCTCGATGCTGCAGGATCTCGAGCGCGGTCGGCGCCTGGAGACCGATGCCCTGGTGGCAGCGGTCGCTGAACTCGGGCGGCTGGTAGGTGTGGCAACACCCACCATAGACACGGTATTGGCACTCATCCAATTGCGCGCGCGTCAGGTGGCTAGCACCTGACGCATCGCGCGACCCGGGTCAGACTATCGCCTGGGTCATCAGCTCATCCACCAGCAAGGTGGCAAGCCCCGAGTTGTAAGTGTTGTAGGTATGACCGTGTTCAATTTCAGTCTCACCGACGTCCAATACCCAACCCGACGAAATCACGCTATCGCCGGCATTGCCGGTCAGCATCAGAATATTGCTGGTCGGCGACATCGCCAGCACGTCGTCGGCAGTCAGGCTAATGATGTTGTTACCGCTGCCGATGAGATTGACTTCTTCGATACCGGTGACGACCGAGCCTGCCACGTCAGAGAGGTCGAGATTCACGCCGCTGCCGCTGACAAATAGGGTGTCATCACCCGCACCACCATCGATGCGGCTGTCCGCAGCATCGTAATACAGGTCATCATCACCAGCCGCGCCATGCAATCCATCGACACCGCTGCCACCCGTCAAGCTGTCGTCGCCGGCACCACCGTTCAAACGATCATCGCCAGCTTCGCCGTTCAGGACGTCATCACCCGCACCACCACTCAGGTGATTATTGCCGCGATTGCCAGAGAGCCTATTGTCGCCGCTGTTGCCGATGCCGTTGGTATCATCCGCCCCGCTGAGTATCAGACTCTCCTGCTGGTTACCCAGGCCATAGGAGACCGAACTCACGACCCGGTCGATGCCCGCATCGCCCAGCGTCTTGGTGATCTCACCTGTGCCGTCGATCACGTAGACGTCGTTGCCCCGCCCGCCTTCGAGATGGTCACGGCCGATACCGCCACTCATCCGGTCATCACCAGTGCCGCCAGAGAGGCGGTCCCGGCCGCTGCCGCCAAGCAGGCGATCGTCGCCCAGCCTGCCGCTCAAAACGTCGTCACCGGCCCCACCCTTCAGCAGGTCGTCGCCCAAACCGCCGTCGATATCATCATCTCCACTGTCGCCACTGAGCACATCGTGGCCGGCACCGCCATGAATATTGTCATCACCAGAGTCGCCTCTTAGTTTGTCATCACCGCTGCTGCCATTTCGCTTCTTCATGTCAATCGTCCCAATGTTGGATAAGCCATGCGTCTCTACCTGTGAGTGCATGTTGCATGGAAAGACTATGAAGTTTGTGCTGCAGACCGGTCTTGATTCCGATCATAAATGTCTGCGACCTGATGCGTCGCAATGTCTATTGGATCTCAATTCTATCGATCGTCATGCGCGAAATCGCAGGTCTTGCGACCATTGCTGGCGGTTGCACCAGCCAGCGAGTCACACGGTTTCTGTAGTCACGCGCATCAAGGTTTGTTTTGTTCGGTATCGAACAGCAGGCGCATGCCAAGCAAGGTATAACGCGAATCCGGACGGTTCCAGTTACGAAAGCCGCAGCGTGTATACAGCGACCAGCTGTGCCAGGCGCCACCACGTCGAACATAACGCACACCACTGCTTGGCCCTTGTGGATCCGCGAGCGGCGAGTTTGCATAGGTATCGGCACCGTACCAGTCACTCACCCACTCCCATACAGTGCCCAGCATGTCGTAGACACCAAAAGCATTGGGCGCAAAGCGTCCGACTGGCGAAGTGAAGGCATAACCGTCGTGCGCCGGCAGTGCATAGGCCTGCCAGCGTTGCCAGTTGACCGCCGCATCTGCGTCGAAGGTATTGGCGATGGCCGGCAGTCCGGCGGGATCGTCACCGTTGGGAAAGATAGTATGACTGCCGGCACGACACACGTATTCCCATTCGGCCTCGGTGGGCAGGCGATAGTGCCGTCCCTCCTGGCTGCTCAACCACTTCGCCATCGCCACCGCATCGTTCCAGGTGACATTGACGACCGGTTCGTCGTCGCCCTGTTTAAAACCCGGATTGCGCCACGAATACTTTGTTTCACGCCCTTCGAACGCATCGCCGCGCGCAGTTTTGTCGGGGTCATAATCGGGGTTGTAGCCATAGCCGCCGGTGTGGTCGGCAATCGACTCAGGAACGTACGCCGAGCGTTCGACGAAGCGGCGGAATTGACCAACCGTCACCTCGTGTTGTCCGAAATAAAAATCGCGCGTGATGCGCACACGGTGGGCGGGCGCTTCGTCATCGATCTTGCCCAGGCGCGCTGGATCATAGCCGCGGAAGTGTTTGGCCAGTTCTTGAGGTGTCGCATCACTGCCCATGGTGAATTCACCCGCTGGCACGCGCACAAATTTCATGCCGAGGGAATTCTCCAGCACTTCGGGTGCCGCCATGCTCGCCGACGCGACAGCTGTGCAAGCCCCGATCGTCAACACCCTCATCAGCAGCGCCACTTTTGTTGTCATCGATCTTATCCACCAAAACTGACACGCGATCCGATCACGCTATACAAAAACCTATTTCAACGAGGGAACATCGCCAGATAACGTTGCGCGAGTCGCAGGGTGCCGTCGGTATAGGGCAGCCCCAGTTCCTGGGCCAGGTCGGTGTCGGCGTGGGAGCCGATCCACGCCAGGATCGCCAGCCGCCGCAACATGAGGAAGGTCGGGATCTCGGCCTCCTCCTGTTTCGACAATCTCGCGGCGCTGCGATAGCCCGCCACCCAGGCCGCGATCAAGGCCCCCAGGTCATCACGTTCTTCCATGAAACTGACCGCGCTCGCGACATCGTACAGATACCAGCCCAGACCCGCGTCATCAAAATCGATCACGCGGGTGTCATCAGCACTGACCAACAAATTGGCAAGACGCAGATCGGCGTGGATCAGACCAAAACGCGCGTCGTCCATGCCAAAGCGTTCGAGACGGTTGGCGAGGCGATCTGACAATTGCTCCAACAAATCGATGGCCGCTGCGTCCAGCCCGGGGGCGTCGCGCCAATCGCCCCAGTTGCCGCGTCGTCCAACCGCTCCCTCAAAGTCCCATTCCAGCCGTTCAAAGTAGGCCGGGCGTGTCCAGCTGCGTGCATGTTGATGCATGCGTGCCGCCAGCGCGCCCAGCCGTTGGAAAGGTTCGTGCAAGGCGTCGGGTGGCGGCTCGTGGCCCGCAATGAACGCAAACATCACGACGAAGCGCTGTTCGTTCAAAGCAGGGCTGGCGATGACTTGGATCAACTCACCGTCGCGAGCCGGCAGCGCTTGCGGCGTCTCAACGCCGGCCTCGTCTTTCAGCGCTTTCATCCAGGCCAGTTCACTGCGCACTGCATCGAAGCTGTGATAGCCGGTACGGTGCACGCGCAAGATCAGCGGTGCGGCGGCGCACGGATCGTCGATGCGATAGGTGGCGTTCTCGGAGAGGTTCAGCAAGCTGATCTGGGCGTGGGACGATACCCCCCACAGCGGTGCCGCGCGCGCTGCGACGTCGGCAAGATGGGCACGGCGCTGCGCGGCAGTGAGACTTTCGAATGCGGTGATCATGGTAGACGGGCCCCCAGCCCAGCCCGTAAACAAACGCCCGGGATTAAAGCATTCCGGCACGCACAATTCATCGGTTATCCTGCTCCGGAGCTTTGTTCAAATTGCGGAGCAAACAAATGCTGACCTCGATCGCCGGACGTGTGGTGGTGGTGACAGGCGCGAGCCGCGGGATCGTCAGAGGCATCGCCCAGGTTTTTGCGCGCCATGGTGCACGGGTGCTGCTGGTCTCGCGGACTTTAAGCGAAGCCCAGGCCTGTGCACAGGCGCTCGGCGCTAATGCGCACGCCTGTGCAGCCGACGTCAGTGACTGGGCGTCCATGCAGGCGCTGGCGACCACGGCCGCCGAACAGTTTGGTGGTATCGATGTGCTTTGCGCCAATGCCGGCATCTTTCCCCAGACCAAGATCGAAACGATGGATCCCACCGAATGGGATCAAGTCATGGCGACCAATATGAAGGGCAGTTTTCTCGCGGTGAAAGCCTGCCTGCCGTGGCTGAAGCGCTCGGATCAGGCACGTGTAATCCTGACTTCTTCCATCACAGGGCCTATCACCGGTTTTCCAGGTTGGGCCCACTACGGTGCCAGCAAGGCCGGGCAACTCGGTTTCATGCGTAGCGCCTGCATTGAACTGGCAGCATTCGGCATCACTATCAATGCCGTATTGCCGGGCAATATCATCACCGAAGGTCTGGCTGAACTCGGCGACGACTATCTGCAAAGCATGGCCGCTTCGATTCCCCTGCGACGCCTGGGCTCGGTCGAGGACGTCGGCAACGCCGCGCTGTTCCTGGCCTCCAAGGAAGCCGCCTATATCACCGGTCAGACCATCGTCGTCGATGGCGGCCAGGTGCAACCCGAAAGTCTCGAAGCCTTGAACGCCTGAACCTTAGCAACCGGAATCCAACCATGGCCGATACCACCGCGCTCATGGCGCGCCGCACGCGACTGCTCGGTGCCAAAGCGCCATTGTTCTATGACCAGCCACTGCATATCGTGCGTGGCGAAGGTGTGTGGCTGTACGACGTTGATGGCCGGCCTTATCTCGATGCCTATAACAACGTGCCACTGGTCGGGCACTGTCATCCGGAAGTGGTGGAAGCGCTGACGCGGCAAGCCGCAACACTCAACATCCATACCCGCTATCTGCACGAAACCATACTCGACTACGGCGAGCGTCTGATCGCTAAATTTGATCGGTCGCTGTCCATGGTGCTGTTTGTGTGCACCGGCAGCGAGGCCAACGATCAGGCGTTACGCATCGCGCGTTGCCATACCGGCAAGCAGGGCATCATCTGCACCCGCCTCACCTACCATGGCAATACCACGGCGGTGGATGCGATATCACCACTGTTCTACGGCGCGCACGCCCCTACCCACCGTGAAGTGAGCACCATCCCCTCACCGGATTCCTATCGCGCCCCCGCGGGCCTGTCGGGCAGCGCCTTGACCGATCACTACATCGACGAACTGCAGGCCGCGATTGCACGCTTGCAAGCCAGCGGCGTGGGCTTCGCGGGCCTTATGCTCTGCACCATCTTTGCCAACGAAGGCTTGCCCGACGTGCCACCGGGTTTCATGCAACGTGCGCTCGACATCGTGCATGCGGCCGGCGGTCTGTTTATCGCCGATGAAGTACAAGCCGGTTTTGGCCGCACGGGTCAGATGTGGGGATACGAAGTTGCCGGCGTCGTGCCCGACATCGTCACCCTTGGCAAACCCATGGGCAACGGTCATCCACTCGCGGCTGTTGTGGCGCGCGCCGATTTGATTGAGGAGTTCCGTGCGCAGGTGTTTTACTTCAATACCTTCGGCGGCAATCCGGTGTCTTGCGCAGTGGGCGCCAAGGTCCTCGATATCCTGGAGCGGGACGCGCTGATGGACAATGCCCGCGAGCTTGGTGCCTATTTGCGCACTGGTTTGCAACACCTCGCCGCGCGCCACGACATCATCGGTGACATTCGTGGCCGGGGGCTGTGGGTGGGCATTGAGCTGGTTAGCGATCGGCAACACAAAACCCCGGCCACTAAGCAGGCCCAGCACGTGATCAATCGCATGAAAGACCGCGGTGTCCTGATGGGACGCATCGGTGAATACGATAACGTGCTGAAGATCCGCCCACCCCTACCGTTCGCACGGGAACATGCGGATTTGCTGCTGGGCGCCTTGCACGACGTGTTGGCGGGCTTGTGACACCATGCTGTTAAATTCACAACAGCAGGCGCTGCGCGCCGCGGCGCGGGAATTTGCCCAGAGCGAAATTGCACCCCACGCACAAGGCTGGGAACAGGACCAGCACGGTGTCCCGCCCGCGGTACTGGCGCGCATGGCTGAGCTCGGCTATTTCGGCATGCTGGTACCCACGGCACTCGGTGGCAGCGGCCTCGACATGCTGAGTTATGCCGTGGTCACCGAAGAATTTGCCGCTGCCGACTGCGGCTTGACCAATCTCATGAATGTGTCGAATTCACCGGTGTGCGCGGCAATCCGCGATTACGGCAGCACAACCCAGCACAAGGCCTTGCTCGCACCACTTGCACGGGGTGAATGGCGCGGCTGCTTTCTGTTGACCGAGAGCCATGCGGGTTCCGATGCAGCCGCCATCCGTACCCGCGCCACGCGCCGGGCTGAGCGCTGGCTCTTGAGTGGTGAAAAACATTTTGTCACCGCCGGTCAAAGTGCGCAGCTCGCGATGATCATCGCTGTCACGGATCCGGCCGCCGGCAAGCGGGGTTTAAGCGCTTTTCTCGCGCCGACCACCACCCCGGGTTATCGCGTGGCACGGCTCGAAGACAAGCTCGGCCATCGCAATTGCGATACCGCACAAATCGTGCTCGAAGATCTGTGCCTGGGTGAGGATGCGCTGCTCGGGCAAGCGGGACAGGGCTATCGCATCGCACTCGCGTATCTCGAAGGAGGTCGCATCGGCGTCGCAGCGCAGGCGGTGGGTGTGGCACGCGCGGCGCTGGAAGCTGCTTTGTGTTATGCACGAAGCCGCGAGACCTTCGGCCAGGCCATCATCGAACACCAGGCGGTGGGCTTTCGCCTTGCACAAATGGCCACCAAGCTTGAAGCAGCGCGGCAATTGGCCTGGCATGCCGCGGCGCTGGCGAGCGCTGGTGCCTCGGCCTTGATGGCGGCATCCATGGCCAAGGCCTTTGCTTCGCAAGTGGCCGAAGAAGTCTGTTCGGCCGCCTTGCAGATCCATGGTGGTGCTGGCTACACACGCAATCACGCGGTCGAAAAATTCTATCGTGATGCGCGTGTGCTCTCCATTTACGAAGGCACTAACGATATTCAGCATCTCGTCATCGCGCGCGAGCTGGCGCGTGGCACTTAAACAAAAATTCCGATCCTGACGTGGCAGGCGCGGCGTTTTAAATCTTCCTGCCGTGAATGATGCTGTAACCACCGGCCAATGTCTGGCGTTGTATATCAACCAACCCCGCATCCCTTAGCCAAGCGCGATACTCACCCTCGGTATAGGCCTGACCTTCGTCGTAGATGTTCAGGAACATCACGTTGGCCGCCACCGCATCCAAAGGCGACAGACGTGTATCGTCGAGCGCGCGCCCGACGATATACAGACCACCACCCGCTTGCAGAACGGCGGCACCATGGCGCACGGTCGCCCGCGCATCGGCGCTGCCCATGACCTGCAACAGGGCGCGCATGATGACCGCGCTGTAAGTGCCCGGCGGTGGCGCGGCAACCAAATCACATTCGATCACATCGATACGCGCGCTCAGCCCCGCGTCCCGCACGCACTCACGGGCTATCGGTGCAACATTGGCGAGCTCCGCCACCGTCGCACGCAGCGTGGGGCCGACACCACATAGGGCAATCGCCAGGCCACCGGCACCGCCACCCGCATCGAGCACATGACCGCCCGCGGCGATAGCAAAATCCTTATGCAATCGCCGTGCGGTTGCGCTGGCACCGGCATCGAGGCCGAGCATGAAGGCCTTTAATTCAGGGTAAGACATGCGCGAAAAATCATGGCGTGCCTGAGGCTGACCACTGCGGATCGAATCCGCGGTATGTAATGTTGCCGACCAAAGATCGGCATAAGCGCCATGGGTGCCACCCACATAACGGGGCCGCCCTGCGACTAAAAATTCATTGCTCTCGGCGGTGTTGGCAAAACCTTCGTCGGCGAGCGTGAGCATGCCTGCGGCCACCAGTGCGTATAAAAGCGGACGCAGTTTGTGTGCGTGCACGTTCAGTCGCGCGGCCAATTGCTCGACCGTCAAGGGGCCATCGGCGAGCGGCGAGAAGACCTCGAGCTGCATGCCGGCCAGCATCGCCAAGGCCGGATAAACATTGGCGAGGTGACGATTGAATGTGGTCGGGCGCAGGGCTGATGCTGGCGACAGCATCGATTCGGGCTGCTCGCTCATGGTGTGGACCTGTGCTGAGGTGAAAGCAATGTTCTCATCGCGGTGCGCGGCCAATCGTCCGGCATTCAATCGCAAGCCCGACAAAGGTGTAAAGCGCCAGGCCGGCGTGGTGCAGTCCAGCGGCATCTTGCGTCTGGTGCGCACCACAACGCCGCGCTAAGGTGGCGGGACCGTGCGCGCAGCGCGCATGACGACGATCACAGACTGCGGCGCCTAGCCGCGCTCTTCTACCCGGACCAGGATAATCCATCGCTATGAGGCCCACACCTGCACCACCGCTCGATGCGATCGGCGCTTTTGTTCCCCACAGCCCGGCGCCAATCGCGGGCCTTGGGACAGGACCACTGGCTGGTCTGTGCTTCGCGGTCAAAGATCTTTACGACCTCAGTGGCCATGTGACCGGTGCCGGCTCACCCGACTGGCTCGCCAGTCATGCACCCGCGACAGCCACTGCACCATTGGTTACGGCGCTGCTCGCGGCCGGTGCTGATTTCATCGGCAAAACCGTGTGCGACGAGCTGTTCTACAGCATTAGCGGTGAAAACGCGCACTACGGTACACCACGCAATGTCCGTGCGACGGGACGCGTGCCGGGTGGTTCGTCGTCCGGTTCGGCGGCAGCAGTCGCCGCTGGCTTGTGCGATTTTGCCTTAGGCAGTGACACGGGTGGTTCGGTACGGGTCCCGGCGTCGTTCTGCGGACTTTATGGCTTGCGTCCCAGTCACGGCCGCGTCTCATTGCGCCACGCCGTGGCCATGGCGCCCAGCTTCGATACGGGTGGCTGGTTCGCGCGCAGCGCAGCCCTGTGCGCGCAGCTTGGGCGAGTGTTACTCGATGCGCAGGCCGTCGCTACGCCGGTCACGCGCGTGCTGATCGCCGAAGACACTTTCGCCGAGGCTGATCTGGCGGGGCAGCTGGCGCTCGGCGAATTCATCGCGCAAAAAAGCGAGCGCTGGCCGCTTATGTCAGCCGTTGAACTGGCGCCGGGTGGTTTGAGCGCATGGCGTGAATGTTTACGCATCGGCCAGGGCTACGAAGTCTGGCGACAATTTGGTGCCTGGATCACCGCCACCCAACCCGGTTTTGGTCCAGGCATACGCGAACGTATGGAGATGGCCAGTCAAATTGATGCCAGCAGCGCCGCGGCTGCGGCCCAAGAGCGCGACGCCATTCGCACCCATTGCGAATCACTGCTACCACCCGGCACCGTGATCCTGCTGCCCAGTGCACCGTGTATCGCGCCGCCATGCCAGCTCGACCCAGCGGGCGCCGATCAGTTTCGGCGGCGCGCGATGGCCATCAATAGTGCGGCGAGCCTCAGTGGCCTGCCGCAGCTCAGTATCCCGGCGGTGGTCGTCGATGGTTGTCCGCTCGGGCTGTCGTTGCTGGGTTGGCGTGGTGGTGATCAAAGCCTGCTCGATTTTGCCTGCCTGTTGATGGTCGACGAGGAAGAGGCAGCTTAGATTTCAGCGCGGTTGCGGGCTCGCTCGCGAGGTGAACAACAGGCTTACAAGTCCCATAACTGCCACACGGGCTTGCAGCTGGCGGGCAAGGGCGGTGTGACGCCCAGTTGCGCCCATACCTGCCCTGGCTGGTGAAAATCCGAGCCTACCGAAGCGGCCAGACCGTGACGCTCGGCCAGCGCCGCCAAGTCGCGGGTCAACTCGGGCTTCTGCTGGCCCGACACCACTTCGATGGCCAAACCGCCGACCGCCTGGAACTCAACCGTAAGCTGGCTGAGACGTGCATGGGTCAGGTGATATTTGCCAGGATGGGCGATAACCGGCGTGCCATGCGCCTCGCGTATCCAGCCGACGATTTGCGGCAGGCTGGCCCAGCCCTCGAGTTGACTGCCAACACGCGAGGTGTCGAGGTATTTGCGGAACGCAAATTCAATCGTTGTGACTGCGCCTATGCTGACCAGGTATTGGGCAAAGTGCGGCCGACCGATACTGCCACCGTCAGCGAACTGCGCGGCGCCCGCCAGGGTGTCTGGTATGCCACGTTTGGCGAGGCGCTCGGCGATACGCGCCGCGCGTTCGTCACGGGCGCGATGCTGAAATGCGATGGCGTGGCCCAGGGCGGGGCTATCGAGGCTGATGTTCAGACCTACGATATGGATGCCCACGCGCTGCCACAAAGTCGAGAATTCAACCCCGGGGATCACTTTTAGACCGGTCACTTCCGGCAGCTCGGCATAGGCCGCAATACTGTCGTGATCGGTGATCGCC
>JANOXY010000826.1:0-5745 GCA_031418675.1 Pseudomonadota bacterium | reverse complement strand
CGAATAAATTCGCACCTACACGATGGCAGTGTCAGGATCGAGTGCCCCGGAACAATCGACCCAACGGGTAACAATTGTGAATATTCATTGGGGAACACCTCACTAGGGCCGGCTCTACCAAAACGAGCGCGCTCGCGAGCTGCTACGGCATGTGGTTCAGCCGTCGCTGCGACGGCGCAACGCCGCTGCGTCACGGGCCAGGGTTTTGATACCCGCCCAATCCTCTTTGTTCAGCAAATCGGCGGGTGCCAGCCACGAGCCGCCGACGCAGGCGACGTTTGCTAGCGCTAAATAGTCCGCGGCCGTTGCCGGCGTAATGCCGCCGGTCGGACAGAACACCACATCGCCAAAGGGTGAAGCCAGGGCCTTCAGCATGCCCAGACCACCGGCCTGCTGGGCGGGAAACAATTTTAATGCAGTAAAACCGTGCAAGCGTGCCGCGATCACCTCAGCGGGTGTCATCACCCCCGGCAATAAAGGAAAGCTGACTGATTTGGCTGCGTGCGCCAATTCCGGGGTCAGGCCCGGTGAAACACCAAACTGTGCGCCGGCATTGGCGGCGGCGGTGAAGTCCTCGGGCCGTGTGAGTGTGCCGACACCGACCACGGCGGCGGGCACCGCCACACGGATGGCTTCGATGGCCGCGAGCGCAACCGCTGTGCGCATCGTTACTTCGAGCACGCACACACCACCGGCACATAATGCCTGGGCCAGGGGTACGGCGTGCTCCAGGCGCTCGATGATGATCACGGGGATGACCGGCGACAGCAGCATGATTTCGCGAATATTCATCTCAGCCTCCAAAGGAATCGGCGCCGGTCTCGGCGTCGCGGGCCAGGCTACGGAAGCCGCGGAATAGTTCGCGGCCCATGCCGTGCTCGTTGTGGCTCAAGTCTGGTGTGCTGCTGTGCCGCGCCTGCCAGATCGCCGCGGGCACCTGGGCTTCGAGAACACCGTGAATACTATCGAGGTGGATGATGTCGCCGTCGCGCACATGACGTAGCGGTCCATCGTTCAAACACTCCGGTGTGACATGAATTGCAGCGGGCACGGTGCCTGAAGCGCCGGACATACGCCCATCGGTGACCAGCGCGACGTGAAAGCCTTTGTCCTGGAGTGAGCTGAGTGCGGGTGTGAGTTGGTGTAGCTCCGGCATACCGTTGGCGCGTGGTCCTTGATAGCGCACTACAGCGACAAAATCCCGCGCCAGCTTGCCGTCCTTGAAGGCTTGAATGACTTCGAGTTGATCGTTGAATACCAGGGCCGGCGCCGTGACGACGCGGTTTTCGACTTTCACCGCCGAGGTCTTGATCACGCTACGGCCGAGATTGCCCTGCAAGAGTTTCAGGCCGCCGTCGCTGCTGAACGGGTCGCTGGCTGGGCGCAGCACGCTTAAGTCCCCGCTTTGCATCGGTGCTGCGCGCCATTCGAGTCTGTCATCCACCAGAAAGGGTTCGGTCGCGAAATGATGCAGGCCGGCGCCCATCACGGTATTCACATCGGGATGTAATAGTCCGGCACTCAGCAACTCGCGGATCAGAAAACCCATGCCACCGGCGGCGTGGAAGTGATTCACATCGGCGGCGCCATTGGGGTAGACCCGCGCCAGCAAGGGCACCACCTCGGACAAGTCACTGAAGTCGTCCCAGTTGATGGTGATGCCGGCAGCGCGCGCCATGGCGATGATGTGGATGGTGTGATTGGTCGAGCCGCCGGTCGCAAGCAGACCGACAATGCCGTTCACAAAGGCCCGTTCATCGGCCACATCGGCCATGGGCAGATAAGTACTGCCCAGCGAGGTCATGCTTGCCACACGTCGCGCGGCAGCGCCCGTCAGCGCATCGCGCAAGGGCGTGTTGGGTTGGATGAAGGCGCTGCCCGGCAAATGCAGGCCCATCACCTCCATCAGCATCTGATTGCTGTTGGCCGTGCCGTAGAAGGTGCAGGTGCCTTCGCTGTGATAACTCTGGGCTTCAGACTCGAGCAAGGCATCACGCCCGACCTTGCCTTCGGCAAACAGCTGGCGAATGCGCGCTTTTTCTTTGTTCGGCAAACCGGATGGCATCGGCCCGCCCGGCACAAACACGATGGGCAGGTGACCAAACGTCAGCGCGCCGATAAACAAGCCCGGCACAATTTTGTCGCACACGCCCAGGCACAGCGCGGCATCGAACATGTTGTGCGACAAGGCGATGGCCGTGGCCATGGCGATCACATCGCGACTGAACAGGGACAGCTCCATGCCGGGCTGGCCTTGAGTTACACCATCGCACATCGCCGGCACGCCACCGGCAAACTGCGCTACGGCACCGGCCTCTCTTGCTGCCTGTTTTATCAGCTGTGGAAAGCGTTCCAGGGGGCGGTGGGCGGACAACATATCGTTGTAGGCAGACACGATGGCGATGTTGGGCCAGCGTCCGAGCTTGAGCTGTTGTTTGTCGGTGGCCTCGGCGGCGGCGAAGCCGTGGGCCAGGTTAGTGCAACCCAGTTGCGAGCGCGTCGGGCCGGACGACTGCGCGCCGCCCATGCGCTGCAGATAAGCTGTGCGTGAGACATGGCTGCGTTCGACGATGCGGGCGGTCACATCGCGGACTTGTTTATGCAGTGGCGCCAGGTTTTCGGTCATTGCGGACACCTCGCAGGGTGTAAGGGTGAAAACAGCAAGAGGCGCATGTCATCGGGGCGCGAGCCCATGGACGATGTGGCCACCCATTGCTGGGGATTTCCAGCGCCTCACGTAGAATCAAGGCATGCATCATGCCCGTGAGTTTCTATTCGATGACAGCGACGCGCTGAGCGATGCACTGGCGTGGGACGTTGGGCAAACTTTGCGGGCGGCCATCGCCGCGCGCGAGCAGGCCAGCCTGGTGGTGTCGGGTGGTCGGACGCCGCTAGGCCTGTTCAATCGACTGTCCGCGCAAGAACTCGCTTGGCACAACGTAATTGTCACCTTGGCTGACGAGCGTTGGGTTGAGCCAGACGCTGCTGCCAGCAACGAGCGCCTGGTGCGCCTTGAGCTGTTGCGCGACAAAGCAGCGCACGCGCACTTCATCGGCTTGAAATCGAGCGCTGGTGCGGCGGCCAACAGTGAGATGCACGTATGGCGCACCCTCGCGCATGTGCCCCGACCTTTCGACCTGGTTCTGCTCGGCATGGGAGACGATGGGCATACGGCGTCGCTATTTCCCACCGCGGCGGCGATTGCGAGCGCACTCGACGCATCGTTGCCGCCCGCTTGTATCGCCATGGAAGCGCCCGTTGTTCCCCATTCGCGATTGAGTTTGAACCTGGCGGCACTGCTCGATGCGCGCCGTATCGTGCTGCAGATTCAAGGGGCGAAAAAATGGCAGGTTTACCAGACTGCGCAGCTTGCAGGTGCTGCAACAGCGATGCCGATCCGCGCGGTTCTGCGACAGTCGAGGGTGCCTGTTGATGTGTATTGGTCACCATGAATCAGGCCTTGACTACATCACTTGCCATTTTGACCCGGATCGCGCCACCCGCGTTCGAAAGGCAGGCGCCACGCGTGGGGCGCCACTAACTGGTGGATGGCATTGGGTCCCCATGAGCCGGGCGTATACATGCGCACCGGTGGTGGTTGCTCGAGCAGAGGCGCCGACACCTCCCACAGCTTTTCGATGCCTTCGGCAGTGGTGAACAGCGTATGGTCGCCACGCATCGCATCCAGGATCAGCCGCTCGTAGGCTTCGAGTACGTCGCCGATCAGTGCCGTGTCATCCATGGCAAATTGCAAACTCAGTTTGTCCAGATGCATGCCGGGTCCGGGTCGCTTGCCGTAGAACGACAGCGACATCTTGGACGCATCGGCCAAATCAAACGTCAGGTGATCGGGCCCGCTGGCTCCTACCCCTGAACCCGGGGGAAACATGCTCTTGGGTGCTTCGCGAAACGCGATTGAGATGATGCGCTGGCCTTCGGCCATACGTTTGCCCGTGCGCAGATAAAACGGCACGCCGGCCCAACGCCAGTTGTCGATGGCACATTTCAGCGCGACAAAAGTCTCGGTATCGGAATCGGGGCTGACGCCCTCTTCAGCGCGATAGCCGGCGTACTGGCCGCGCACAACTTCACTCGGGCGGATCGGCAACATGCTGCGAAATACTTTGTTTTTCTCTTCACCAATCGGCGCCGGTTCGAGACTGGTGGGGGGCTCCATGGCCATAAAGCCCAGGATCTGGAACAGATGGGTGACCACCATGTCACGAAACGCGCCGGTCGCTTCATAAAACGCTGTGCGCGTGCCCAGGCTCAAGGTTTCCGGCACGTCAATTTGCACGTGGTCAATAAAATTCCGATTCCAGATCGGTTCAAACAGTCCATTGGCGAAGCGAAAGGCGAGAATATTTTGGGCCGGCTCTTTGCCGAGAAAGTGATCGATGCGAAAAATCTGCGCCTCGGCGAATACTTCGTGCAGTTTGGCGTTGAGTGATACCGCGCTCGCGTGGTCGGTGCCAAACGGCTTTTCCATGACGACGCGCGACTGGTCGACGAGATCAGCCTCGCCTAGCATGCGCACTGCTGACAGGGCCGCGCTGGGCGGCACGCTCAAATAGTGCAAGCGTTGACTCTCACCGGCGAAGGCCAGCTCTGCGGCGTGCACCGCAGCCTTCAGCGCTTGGGGTCCCGCGCCGAGTGGCACGTAATCGAGGCAGGCCGCAAACTCGTGCCAGGCGGCATCGCTGACCTTGCGACTTGAATGCTCGTCGAGTGCCTGACGGACAAAAGCGCGGAAGCCATCGGCATCCATGTCGGCCAGGGACACGCCAATAATGCGACAACCCGGAATGAAACCGGCGCTGACAAGATGGGCCAACCCGGGCAGCAGTTTGCGTTTGGCGAGATCGCCGGTGGCTCCCACCAGTACAACGACCTGGGGATAGCGCGGACCAACGCCAGCGGTAATCTTCGCCACGCTACGCACCTCGCTCGGTTGTGATGTGGGATCAATGGTGCATTGCTAGGCACGTGTCAAACGGTGTGCCTGCCTGGTGGAGCTTGTCGGCACCAAGACGCACGCGCTGCAACGGCGGCGCGCGAAGCGAAGTCTTTTGCCCTACCTGACCGTCGCGGCCAGAGTGTGCCGGCGCGGCTTGCTAGGGATTGCGTGGGCAAACAAAGGCGGCCGAGTGGTGGTATCACTGAGGCCGCACGACGCCATTTGTCAGGGATATCGGCTGGCGACACTAATCCCCGTGCGGGCGGACTCGACTCAGCTGTCGGTTGGTTTGCGACTCGGTTCGAATTTGCGCAGGTATTTGTTCAGGCTGGCCATGAGTTCCAAACCCGCCTGACCAGCGATCAGGCGTTCGGCCAGGGTTTGCAGCTTCTCCTGGTGACTGCGAGCGGAATAACGCAAGACTTCGAATGCTTCGTCTTCAGTGAGCCCAAAACGCTCCATGACGATGCCGACTGCGATGCTCACGGATTTTTTGTCTTCGAAATCACCCGAGAGTTTTTCCACGGAGCGCATCAGCTTGTTGATTTCTCCGGCGCGGTTGAGCGCAGTGGCTACCGCCGCCGAGAGCTGTTCAATGCTGACCGGCTTGACGAGGTAGGTGATTGCCCCACTGCGCGCTGCACGCTCGACCGCTTCGCTTTCGATCTGCCCGGTCAGGTGGATGAACGGTATGCCGTAGTCGGTCGCGAAGCTTTGCCCAAGCGCGATGCCATCGGCATCGGGCAGGCCAATATCAATGATTGCCAGGTCGACCCGCTCGTGCTCGA
>JANOXY010000825.1:0-4900 GCA_031418675.1 Pseudomonadota bacterium | reverse complement strand
TTTCCGGTGCTCATCGAGGTCTGTCGTGAAGGGCGCCCGCCCGCAGATACTGCCGGGCAAATCGCATTTTATGGTTCGGTTATTCTGGCGACCTGGTCCCTCATGGTTGCGTTACGGGCGCGCCGACTGGGCTCAACCTGGACCACACTGCACGCCCGTTACGAAGCGCAGACCGCGGCAATCATAGGCATGCCCGAGACGGCGACTGCCGCGGTGTTGTTACCGGTTGGCCATATGAAGTGTGCGACGCTTAGGCGAGCTGAGCGGACACCCGCGCACCAAGTGACCTATTGGAACGCCTGGGGCGCCGTGGCCGAACGTGACGCACCGTAACTTGGCGTGGCCGGCGTGAGAAGTGTTTCACGAGCATAGTGTGGCGCGAGTCGTGGTGGTGTCTGGTCGCACGAATGAACTCATTCGCCGAGAGGTATAAAGCATGAAATTTGGTATTTCCGTCATCGTGCGCGGTGACGCCGCGGGCCCGGATACGTTCGCGCGCATGGGAGAACACGCAGAAGCGCTCGGTTGGGATTGTTTGTGGGTAAGCGACCACTTGGTCATGCCGGCAATGAAGACCTCGCGCTATCCGGGGCGCGCCGATGGTCAGCTGCCGCCGGCGTGGCGGCAAACCTACTACCAGCCATTCAGCGTGTTGAACTACCTAGCGGCACTGACTACGCGCGTACGTTTAGGCATGAGCGTATTGATCCTGCCGATGCGCAATCCGATCGAGGTCGCGGCGCAAGTCGCCGAAATGGATCAATTAAGCGGTGGGCGTGTCAATTTGGGAATCGGTGTCGGTTGGTATCGCGAAGAATTTGAAGCCCTGGGCTATGAGTTCTCCAGCCGCGGCCGCCGCACGGATGATGGTCTGCAGATCCTGCAGGCTTTATGGCGGCAAGAACAAACCACCATCGACGGCCCTTATTATCGATTTGAGCGCGCCGAAATGGGGCCAAAACCTGTACAGCAACCCCGGCCTCCGATCTATATCGGCGGGAACTCGGCGGCGGCCCGCGAACGCCTGGTGCGCTATGGCGATGTATGGCATCCATTTCGCATCACGCCGGCGGAAATCGCTGCTGCGCGGCCTCATTTGGCGCAAGCTTTTGAGGCCGCTGGGCGTCCCCAGGTCGAGTTACCGATCGCGCCCAAGCTCCCGCTCACTTTCCAGAGCGGTCCGGCCGCTGCGGGGCAGTTTCCCTGCGAGGGTCGACCGGACGATATCGTCGATGGCATCAAGCGTTATATCGATGTCGGCGCCAGCGAGTTTTGTTTCGACATCGTGTCAGAAACCCTCGCAGTCGCACTCGATACCATGAGCCGCTTCAGCGATTCGGTGCGCCAGCGCCTTTGAAGCAGCTATGACAACAGCGACGTTGCCACCTTCCATCGCTGATGCCGTGTACTAGGGTGTAATTCAGTAAACTGTCGGCGGTTTCTATCCCAAGGACTCTCGTATGAGCACAGTGTTGATCACGGGCGCCAACCGCGGCGTCGGCCTGGAAATGGTGAAATGTTATGCCGCACGTGGCGATAAGGTCTTGGCCTGTTGCCGCGCACCCGCGGCGGCCACCGCCTTGCAAGCGGTCACGGGTGACGTGGAGTTCATCGAACTTCAGGTAACCGATGGCGCATCGGTCGCCGCGCTGAGTGCCGCATTGGAGGGAACTACGATCGATATCTTGATCAATAACGCGGGGGCACTGGGTCCGGACTATGCAGACCAAACGGCCTACACCATGGATTTCGATGGTTTTGCTGAGGTATTCGCGGTGAACTCGATCGCGCCGGTGCGCACGATGCAGGCACTATTGCCAAACCTGCGCGCGAGCGCCAATGCTAAGGTCGTCAATATCACCTCGCAAATGGGCGCTATCGGGCTCGACATGACGATGGGCTACGCTTATTGCGCCTCGAAAGCCGCCCTCAATAAGTTTATGAAGCTCGCCGCCATCGAGCTCGGCAAGGAGGGGATTAACGTCTGCTTGATCCATCCGGGTTGGGTGAAAACCGACATGGGTGGGCCGGACGCGGATATCACGGCGCAACAAAGCGCCGAGGGGATCGTCAAGACCGTTGACAAGCTCAGCGCGAAAACCAACGGCAGCTTCTGGAAATGGAATGGCGACGTGCATATGTGGTGAGCCCGTACTGTGTTGGCGCTGACGCGAAATTGAGCCATTTTCAGCTCGCGCGCCAACCTTAGAGTGAGCCAGTTCATTCAGCTCAAATGCCTGTGCTCCGCAATAATTCGATTAACGGTTCTGAAGATACCCGGCGCCATGACGGCTAGGGCATTTTTCCCAGGTAA
The DNA here is from genome assembly GCA_031418675.1 of Pseudomonadota bacterium. Classification (GTDB taxonomy): domain Bacteria; phylum Pseudomonadota; class Gammaproteobacteria; genus JADJYF01. Next base: position 2,586 of record JANOXY010000825.1, on the reverse strand, counting down.
TAGCCCGACTGTTGGCGCTGGCCCCGGATTGAACCAGCCTGCCGATGCGGGAGTGAGCCAGAAACCATGGTACGAATCCCAACAGCGGCACGGCGTCCGAAGTCGTAGTACTGGCTCACCGAACGAGCGGCGCACGCGCTCGATGTGGCTCAATTCTGCGTCGGCGCCAACAGCACCGTCAGCGTATTTGGTCCAATCAACCCAGATTGACATTGTGTCGCATATCCGGTTACATAATGAACAATGATCCGGACATGGACGCATAAGGGCCTTAGAGAACTCTTCGAGACTGGAGCAAGCGCTAAGGTGCGCCCGGATCAGCACCGTCGTTGCCTGCGAATTCTCGACGCGCTTAATGAAGCCGAAATACCCGCGGACATGAATATCCCTGGCTGGAATTTTCACTCTCTCCAGGGAAAGCCCAAACGTTGGGCGGTAGCAGTGAACGGACCTTGGCGTATTACGTTCGAATTTGAATCGGGCGATGCGACTAATGTCGCCCTTGAGCAATACCATTGAGACTCCACCGTGATGAAGAAATCGAAGGCACTACCAGAACGTTGTCCAACTCACCCAGGCGAAGTCCTGAGGGAGGATGTGCTTCCGGGGTTGAATATCTCGGTGACTGATGCGGCAAAGGAACTAGGCGTCACTCGCCAGACACTTCATCGCCTAATGGCTGGGGAAATCGCGGTAACGCCAACGATGGCGTTGCGCTTGGGTCGATGGTGCGGGAACGGGCCAGGGCTCTGGCTGAGAATGCAAATCGCCTATGACCTTTGGCACGCAGAACGTGCAATAGCAGCATCGTTAGCGGCGATCCCCTCTCACATGTCAGCCTAGTTTGACGTGAATGTTTGCCACAATTTTGCCACAGTGCGAACGCGAACCAGTGGGATTGAACGTGACGCAACGACAAGCTATGTGACTGTTTTATTTTGTATTACGATGTAACTCGTTGAACCCAAAAGGGTGTGAAAACGCTTTCACACGGCAGGGGTCAGTGGTTCGATCCCACTATCGCCCACCAAGTTATTCAACGCGTTACCTCCTGCTTCGCGTTTTCCCAAACCAGCAACGTGACCAAAACGTGACGCGGTATCCAACACCGACACAGCGGCGCGTACGGTCTCGGGTGAAAGGTGCGCATAGCGCATCGTTACCCGAATGTCCGCATGCCTGAGCAACTCAGCAACGGCCCTGATGGATACGCCCGCCTGCACCAGCCACGCCGCACAACAGTGGCGCAAATCATGGATCCGAAAATCCTTGATGCCGGCCACCCTGCACGCCGTCGCGAACGCCCGCTTCACCGACTGGATCCGCGATCCATTCTTATGCGCGAACACCCGCTCCGATGTCGGGCAGTGCTTGGCCCGAAACACCTGCAGTCGAGTCATCGCTGCTTTCGCAGTATCGTTCAAAGGCACGCTCCCGAGCTTGCCGTTTTTCTGGTGCTTCGCTTGGAAGTAAACCAGACCTGCTGAAAGATCTACGCGCTTCCACTCGAGTCCCAGGATTTCACCGCGGCGCATACCGGTATGCAACGCAATTTCGAGAAACTCGACCAAATGCAGCGCTCGTCTCTGCTTCTCAGCCGCCGCGATGAGGCGGCCCGCATCTTCGTGACCGAGCCACCGCAGGCGGCCCTCGGGTGCCCGCAATAATCGTCCAGTCACCGGGTTCGGAAGCTGCCACTCCAGATGGCGTTTTGCCCAATTCAGGGCCGCCGACAACAGTCCCAATTCTCTATTGATGGTTGCAGGTCCGATATCACTTGCCTGGCGATGCTCGATATAGGCTCGAATATCCTTAGGACTCAGTGTTCGTAGATCTTTCGCGCCGAAACATTCGCGAAGCCGCGTGACGATATAGCGGTCACGTTCTGGGCTTCGTTTCTCAGTCGAGCTCGCCTTGAGATAGGGCACCATCAACTCGGCAAATGTTCGACTCGGTTCTTCGCCCCACTGTTCCGTCCGGAACGCTTCGAGCTTCCATTTGGATTCGAGTGCTTGCGCCTCCTTCCGCTCCGTGGTTCCAGTAGCTCGTCTAACTCTTTGTCCGCTTGCGTCGACGTAAGACGCCCACCAAACGGCACTGTCTTTGCGGCGGTATGGCATACGTTTTCCTTTCGGTTACGCACACCCGGCCCCGTGCAAGCAGCATTATCTCGGCAGGCGGCCCCAGCGTCGTGGAATTGCGATAGGTCGGTTCGGCGGATCCTGACAGAGCGCCCGACCTTAACGATCGAAATCGCCGTTCTGGCTATCAGACGATGCACGGTCCGCGTCGAGACGCGCAGCTCTCGGGCGACGTCGACTACAGTCAGCAGCAAGGGTTCGACCATGCTTGATGGGGACCGGGTTGCAGGTATGCCATCGTATGCGCAGTCCTCCAATGGCAAAGTCAAAACGACTCCTCGTGTGCTCGTGATTTCGGCGGCCGTAAATAGTGTCCGTCCAGAAACGGCAGCGTATTGATCGGTAAGAAAAATATCTGCGGCGAGGGATCGAAACCTCCGGCGGGTCGTGATCTAATGGGATCTCATACCACTGATTTTCCAGTCAATCAGCAACACCGCAGGAG
>JANOXY010000824.1:0-5654 GCA_031418675.1 Pseudomonadota bacterium | reverse complement strand
TCCGGTGCACCGGCATCGCCGGTCACCACCGGCGTGAATGGGATGCCCTTGATCTGAAAGATGGACTTGCAGGCCTCGCGCCAAGGCCCGGGAATAGCGTAGTTGCCCAGTACCAGGCGCAAGCCAGACATCTGCTTAGCCGCTGCGATGCTGGCGTATTCAATGTGAGTGTCGTTCAGTTCGATGGTCGTGGACATGGCGGGGACCCCTGGCTATAAGTGCTGCATCGTCCACCGGATGGTAATGCGCGGCGTTGACGCCGACTACGGGGATCTCCATGGCTATCGATTTCAGTTTGAGCGCCGAACAACTGGCCCTGCAACAGGCCGCGCGTGGTTTCGCGCGCACGGTGCTGGCCAAGGTTCGCCCGACCATCGCGGCTTTCGCAAAACCCGAGGAGCGCTTTTTTGCCACGCGGCCCTTTTACGCCGAGATGGCCAATCGCGGTTTTGTCCACGCCCTGGTGCCCACGGCCTTCGGTGGTCAGGGGCTCTCAACCCTGGATTTCGCCTTGGCCGCTGAAGAGCTGGCGGCGGTCGACATCAATGTGCCGACCACGGTGCTGGCAACGGGTCTGGGCCTACAGCCCATCATCGGTTTTGGCACCGATGAACAAAAGCGCCGTTGGTTGGGCGAGATACTGGCGGCGCCGGCTGATCGCCTCGCGGCGTTTGCCTTCACAGAAGTTACCGGGGGTGCCAATTACAACGATCCTGATCCACAAGCGGGTGTGCAGACCTTTGCCCGGCGTGACGGCGATGAATGGGTCATCAGCGGCCAGAAACACTACACCACCAATGGCAGCGGCTGGGATGGCAAGGGCGCGCACCTGTTTTCGCTGGTTTGCCGCACCGATCCGCTCAAACCACCCCAGGAGTCCTTGGCAGTGATCGTGGTGCCGGGCGACACACCGGGCATCGAGGTGGTCGGTTATCTCGACACCATGGGCCATCGTGCCGCCGTCTCGCCACGCATCCACTTCAATGAAGTGCGTGTGCCGGTGGGCAATATGCTCGGCCAGCCGGGCGACGGTGCGAAGATCTGCGAATACGCGTTTTCGTGGACGGCGGCGCTGATCGGTGCCGCCTGCACCGGTGTCATGCGTGCCGCGTTTGATGTCGCCTATGAATTCGCAAAGACCGACAAACGCTCAGGCAGCGTGCCGGTGATCGAGTATCAGAACGTTGGTTATATGCTGGCCGACTTGAAGATGCGCCTCGAAGCGGCCCGCTATCTGACCTGGAAAGCCTGCCATCAACTCGACATTACTGATCGACGTAGCGACGAGCTCGCGATCATGACCAAGGTGTATGCCTCTGAGCTGTGTGTGCAGGTGGTTTACGATGCCATGCGTCTGGTGGGGGTCGACAGCTATACCGATCTCACACCACTGGCTGGCCTCATGCAGGACGCCTTGTGCTTCCCGCTTTACGACGGTGGCAATATGGGTGTGCGGCGTCGCCAGTTACATAACAAATTCAAGCAGGCAGACTACGACGCCATGGCCTGCGCCGAAGGCCGCGGCTGAAAGCGCCGGCCCATGCGGCGGGTTCCGGCTTTAAACAAGCGACTTGACCTCTACGCCCAGGAGCAGCGCCATGTCCCACGATGAGCACACCCACCCCCATCAACCGGATCATGACCATGGCCCCGTCGATTGGAAGTTGCACGGTGTAAAAGTCATTCCGGGTGATCAGCTTGATACCAATACCGCCCAGACCCCCGGCATGAACCGCGCCGCCGCGATCAATCTGGCGCGGGTCGGCGCGCAGAAGATCTGGGCCGGCACAGTGCACATCCATGCCAATGCCAAGACCGGCGCCCATCATCACGGCGCCCTGGAAAGTGTCATCTACGTACTCAAGGGCCGGGCCCGCATGCGTTGGGGCGATCACCTCGAGTTTACGGCCGAGGCCGGGCCCGGTGATTTCATCTTTGTGCCGCCCTATGTGCCTCACCAGGAGATCAATGCCTCGAGTGACGAAACCCTCGAATGTGTCTTGGTGCGCAGCGATAACGAAGCCGTGGTGGTCAATCTCGACATCGCAGCGGTCGAACAACCCGAGCAGGTGTTGTGGGTGGATCCGATACATCGCGGATGAGCGATTCGCGGTCTGCGATCCCGGCCGCTCGCCCGCGCTGGTTTGGCGCCGGCGACATCAACGGCTTCTTCGGCCTGATGGTCGACAATCTGGCGGTGATGGGCTTTCTTGCTGCGGTCCTGGTCGGCATTTACAAAATGCCGGCCGAGATTGTCTTCGGTCGTATGTTTCCCGGCACGGCGCTCGGTGAGCTGGTGGGCGACTTGCTCTATACCTGGATGGCGGTGCGCCTGGCGCGGCGCACGGGTCGCGAGACCGTGACAGCCATGCCGCTCGGTATCGACACACCAACCACCATCGGTCTGGCCTTTCTGGTCCTGGGTCCGGCTTTTGTCGCCTTCAAACAGAGCGGACTGGACGAACACGCCGCCGCCGTGGCCACCTGGCAGCTCGGTATGGCCGGCATGATGGTCATGGGCGTATTCAAGTTTGTGCTGTCGTTTGTGGGTGCGGCCATCGGGCGCTTGGTGCCACGGGCCGGTCTGCTTGGCGCGCTGGCGGCAATTGCGCTCATGCTCATTGGCTTTCTGCCCATGCTCGAAGTGTTGAGCGCACCCATCGTCGGCATGGCGACCCTCGGTGTCATTTTTTATGCGCTGGTCGCGCGTGGACCGCTACCGGGCAATATGCCGGGGGTGTTCGCGGCTTTCCTGCTCGGCATCGTGCTGTATTACACCCTCGGGCCGCTGGGTCTGATCGGGCCGGGCTATCACGCGCCAGCCGCACCGGTCTGGCGCTTTGCCTTGCCGTGGCCGAGCTTTGAATTCATCAGCGGTCTGGCCGCGACGGGACCCTATCTGCCGCTCTATCTACCCTTCGGTCTGTTGATGGTGATCGGCGGCATCAATAACGCCGAGAGTGCGCGGGCTGCGGGTGATGACTACGCAACGCGCGACATTTTGCTGGTGGAGGCGCTCTCGACCCTGGTGGCCGGACTGTGTGGCGGTGTCGCCCATACCACACCCTACATCGGTCATCCGGCCTACAAAAAAATGGGTGCCCGTGCCGGCTACACCTTGTTGACCGGTGTGTTCATCGGCCTCGGTGGTGTGCTTGGTTATGTATCGACCCTGGTGACCTTGCTGCCGCTTGCGGTGCTGGCACCAATTCTGGTGTTTGTTTCCATCGAGATGACCAGTCAGGCCTTCGAGGCCAGCCCGGCCCGGCACGCCACGGCGGTTGCTCTCAGCTTTTTTCCCGCCATCGCGCGACTGCTTGCAATCAAGCTGGGCGATCCGAACTACGTCTCGCCCGAGCGTTTCACGGCATTGATGCAAGCCGATGAGCGCGGCCTGCCGGAACTTGCCTTGATCGTCGCCCTTGGCAACGGCTTCATCATTACCTCCATGCTGTGGGGCGGTTTTTTAGCTGCGCTGATCGACAGGCATTACCGTGCAGCCGTGATGACGCTGCTGGTGGCAGCGGTGCTGAGCTTGTTTGGCATCATTCACTCGGTGCAAGCCAGTGGTGGCATGTATTGGCCGTGGGCCTTGAGTGGTATCGCGCAGACCCTGGTTTGGCAATTCACTGCAGCCTATGGTGTGCTGGCGGTGATCATCGCGCTGTTGGCGCTACAGAAGGACGCTCGCGCGGCATGAGTACGCTATGGAACGCCAGGCTTGTCTGCCTGCTGACACTCAGTCTTTTGTGCCATACAGGCCAGGCTGTGGGCGGCGAATGCAGCCGCCCGGCGCGGCTCATGGGGCGGGTGGAACTCTTTTTTGGCGCGACACTGGCCGATGGTCAGACACTCGCGGACCAGGACTGGCAGAAGTTTGTCGACGACGAAGTGACGCCACGTTTTCCCGAAGGCCTTACCGAACTCGCTGGCCGTGGCCAATGGCGGCGACCCGATGGTGTGATCACCCATGAGCCGTCGCGCCTGCTGCTGATCTGGTATTCGCCGGCCACCAACAAGGACGCCGATATCGAAGCGATCCGCGCCGCGTATAAAACGCGCTTCAAGCAGTTGTCGGTCATGCGCGTTGATGGTGTGAACTGTGTGTCGTTCTGAGCGGCAATCCCGGCGCCTGTAGGTCCGACAAATTCGGACATTCGAGCCCGGGCCAGGCGCAATGCCGCGCCTTTGAATGTCCGAATAAATTCGGACCTACAGGGGAACTTCCCTTCGCTAATCAATGGGACAATGCAGCGCAACCCATCACCCGGAGCATGATTATGGCCACCAAGAAAAAGCCCGTCGCGAAGCCCGTCAAGAGCAAGAGCAAAGCCAAATCCACCTTCGCTGGTCCCGTCGATCTCGGGCCTGATCACTGGGTGTGGGGCGAGGGCGATGAAATCGGCGCCGGCAATCGCATGACACCCGACAGCATTCTGGCTGCGCTGGACAAGGTGAAGAAGGGTGAGATCATTGATCTCTCCCACGACGTGGCGATGGGCAACCCGGCCATCGCGCCGATCCAATTGCACTATGTGATGACCCTGTCCAGCACCGCCGCTAACAGTGAACGCATGATCCGCGATGGCTTTGGCGCTGAGAACGGCATCGGTTTTTATCTCGAACGTATCGAGATGACGACCCATGTCAGCACCCATATCGATGCGCTGGGTCACGCCACTATTCACGCCGAACTCTATGGAGGCATACCAGCGCCGATCGGCGCCGATGACTTCGGTTTGCGCCATGCCGGCATTGAAAAATCACCACCCTTTATCGCCCGTGGCGTGATCATCGATGTCGCCGGTTATCGCAAGGTCAAACATTTGCAGCCGGGTTACGCCATTACCCCCGACGACTTGGCCGGCGCACTCAAACGCCAGAAGGTCAGTATCGAAAAAGGCTCGATTGTCATCATCCACACCGGGTGGGGTTCGAAGTTCTGGAGTGAGCCTGTGACCTATGCCCATGGCTATCCCGGTATTGGCCTGGCGGCGTCGAAATGGCTGGCCGATCACGAAGTGGTCGCGGTCGGGGCGGACAATATGGCCCTGGAAGTATTCCCCTGCGAAGACCCCAAGGTAATCTTTCCTGTGCATCAGCACCTGATCACGCGCCAGGGCATTTACATCATCGAAAACGTCAAGACCGATGAAATTGTCGAGCGCAAGCTGTGGGAATCAACCATTGTCATCCTGCCGACCAAATTCCGCGGCGCGACCGGATCGCCGGTGCGTATCATCGCTTTGTTGTAGCCGAAGCTTGCCTAGTTTCACGACCTGAACATTTGAAAGGACCGTTTTGTGTCAGCATCCATCATCAGCGCTGTTGTCTTCGAAGAAATCCCCACCAGCGGCGGCCAGCGCATCGGCGTCGCACGCCTCAACGCCGAGAAGTCACTCAATTCCCTCAGTCTGGAAATGATCAACTTGCTGAGCGAACGCTTGCCGGCGTGGGCCAGCGACCCGACTATCGCCTTGGTGATGTTGGAAGGCGCGGGCGAACGCGCTTTTTGTGCGGGTGCTGATTTGCTCAAGCTGCACGCAGCCTGTGTTGCCCATCACGCTTCACCACAACACAAAGACATCACGGCGAACACCTACGCGCTGGACTTTTTCTCGCGGGAATACCGCCTCGACTATCTCATCCATACC
>JANOXY010000823.1:0-3093 GCA_031418675.1 Pseudomonadota bacterium | reverse complement strand
GGCCGGTGATCACCCAGCGCACCATCACCGAGCGGATCAATCTGGACCGCATGCGTGCCAATGTCATCGAGGCCGCCGAACAGTGTAATCTGGTTTTCGTGCCCGCCGTGGCCGAACCTGAGAAGTTCGAAAAACTGATCGCCAACTGGGACAAGGGCAGGGCGCTCATCTATTGCGATGAAACCGCCTCTGTCGCCAATCCCATAGTGGCACTCAAAGGCCTCACCACCCCCGCCGCTGTTATCATCGGCCCTGAAGGCGGCTTCACCGGCGGCGAGAAGGCGCTGCTCAAATCCTGCAGCTTTGTCACCGCGATTTCGTTGGGGCCTCGCATCATGCGCGCCGACACTGCTGCGGTGGCGGCGCTCACGCTGGTTCAGGCCGTGCTCGGAGACTGGCATCAAGAACGCTGATCAATGGCGGGCAATCTTTGACTTGCCGGATCAAGGCCCCACGCCTAAATCCTCTGCTCCAAGGCAACCAGGATTGACATCGTGAGCGGACCCACCCCCGACACTGCGGAAGCGCGAAGCCCCATCGAGAACAAGCGCCAACTCGCCGCCTATCTCGAAGCGGGTTCGAAACCGCGCCAGGACTGGCGCATCGGCACCGAGCACGAGAAGTTTCCCTTTCTTACCGATAGCCTTGGCCCCGTACCCTATGACGGCCAACGTTCCATCAAGGCGCTGCTCGAAGGCCTGCGCGGCCGCTTCGGCTGGGCTGGCGTCTATGAGGGCGACACCATCATTGCCTTGAGCGATCCCAAAGGCATGGGCAATATTTCGCTTGAACCCGGCGGTCAGTTCGAACTCTCCGGCGCTCCCTTGAAAACCGTGCACGACACCTGCGAGGAAGTGCACGAGCATCTCGATCAGGTGCGTGAAATTGGCGATGCTCTCGGCATTGGTTTCCTTGGGCTGGGCGCTTCGCCAGTGTGGACCAGGGCCCAAACCCCGGTGATGCCCAAGGGCCGCTACAAGATCATGGCGCCCTATATGGACAAGGTCGGCAAATATGGCCGCGACATGATGTTCCGCACCTGTACCGTGCAGGTCAATCTCGATTTCGGCTCCGAGGCCGACATGGTGAAGAAGCTGCGCGTCTCGCTGGCGCTGCAACCGGTGGCCACCGCGCTGTTCGCCAATTCGCCGTTTCTTGAAGGCAAGCCCAATGGCTTCCTGTCGTTCCGCTCGGAAGTCTGGCGCGATACCGACAATGCCCGGGCCGGCATGCTGCCCTTTGCCTTCGAAGACGGCATGGGCTTTGAGCGCTTCGTCGACTACGCCCTCGATGTGCCGATGTACTTCGTCATGCGCGATGGCCAATACATCAACACGGCGGGCGAGAGCTTCCGGGCGTTTCTGGATGGCAAGCTGCCGCAGCTGCCCGGCGAGAAACCCGTCGCCAAGGACTGGGCCGATCACCTCACGACGATCTTCCCGGAAGTGCGCCTGAAGAAGTATCTCGAAATGCGCGGCACCGATTCAGGTCCGTGGCGCCGCTTGTGCGCGCTCCCCGCCTTCTGGGTGGGATTGTTCTACGATCAGGCCGCACTCGATGGCGCTTGGGACATCGTCAAGGACTGGACCGCCTCCGAACGCCAGCACTTCCGCGACGATATGCCGGTGCAAGGCCTCATGGCAATGATCCGTGGACGGAGCGTTCAGGATATCGCCCGCGATGTGTTGAGACGATCGCGCTCAGGCCTAGAAGCCCGCGGGTGCCATGGTTGCAAGGGCAAGACTGAAGCTGCCTTCCTCGATGTGCTCGACGAGACGGTGGCGACGGGCAAGACGGCGGCAAAGAATCTGCTGGGGCTCTACAACACCAGCTGGAACCGCGACATCACCCGCGTCTTCAGGGATTACGCGTATTGAGCCGGTATCGAGCTGCATCCCGTCAGTTCGTAGTGCACCAGACTTTGTTGGCTGCATAGTCGATGCGATAGACATTGGCAGGTGCACCGTATTTTTTCCGGCAGAGCTTGCGCGCGTTTTCGAGAATCTTCTGGCGCTGTTCCGCCGTATAGGCCGATCTGTTCTTAAGCCCGCCTTTTTTCTTTGCTGCCGCCTCAGCAGTGAAATCCTGCGTCATCGGCGCCAGCGCAAAACCTGTGGCCAAGAGCAGCACAAGTCCAAATCGCGTCAACATTTTACAAAACTCCTCGCGCTCGACTCCCGGCCCCGTAACAAAGTTTGCATAAACATGACCCTAAGACAACACCTGAAACGAACGAGCACCATACAAATTCATTCCGCCGCCATCAGTCCCGGCGCGAGATTTGCCATGCTTTCGGTCACATGCCGGGCCAGTGCATCTATGGCAGAATTTGATTTCCCTGGCCGCCGCACCAGCCCTATTTCAAAGGTTCCGATGTCGGGGAAACCATCGCGCTCAGTCAGAATCCGCATACCGGGCTTGACGCAAAGTTCCGGCACAGCTCCCACCGCCAGCCCGGTCATCACCATGGCGCTGATGGCGTTCGAGTTGGAACTGGCATAGGCAATGCGGTACTTGCGCTTCTGGCCGTCGAGCGCGCTCAAGGCGGCCTTGCGCCATTCGCAGTCGGGGCTGGCCAGCGGCAGCACGTCGAGCAAGTGAACACTGTGGCGCGCCGAGGTCACCCACACCAGCGGCTCGCGCCGGATGGGCTCCTCGGTGCGGATGTCTCCGAAGAAGGTCACCAATGCCAGGTCCATCTGTCCGCGCCGCGTGCGCTCGAAGAGGTCCATGCTGCTGATGCATTCGACATTGACGGCCACCAGGGGATGGGTACGCGCGAAGCGGGCGACGATTTCCGGAAGAAACCGGTCGGCATAATCGTCTGGTGTGCCAAAGCGCACCGTGCCGGTAAGTTCCGGCCTCGTGAAGGTCGATACCGCCTCGTCATTGAGGCTGACCATGCGCCTGGCATACTCGATGAGGCGCTCGCCATCGGGTGTCAATCGGCTGGCCCGTCCATCCCTAGCGAACAGCGGGCGGCCCAGAAGCTCTTCCAGCCGTTTCATCTGCATCGAAACGGCGGATTGCGTCTTGTTCACGTCCTCGGCCGCCCGGGTGAAGCTGCCGGTGTCGGAAATGGCGAGAAAGGTC
>JANOXY010000822.1:0-7672 GCA_031418675.1 Pseudomonadota bacterium | reverse complement strand
GATCGACGGATCCCATCTTGGGGCCGACCTGGCCGAAGATGGCGTTGTCGGATGCGATGGTCATATCGCATAGGGTGCACAGCACGTTGCCGCCACCAATGGCATAACCGCGCACTTTGGCGATCACGGGCTTGGGGATGTCGCGGATCACTGAATGCAATTCTTCCGCTGGCATACCCACCGCGCCACGCGCATCGTTGTTGCCGTATTGCCCACCGCTGTGATCGGACTGATCACCACCGGTACAGAACGCCTTGTTGCCGGCGCCGGTAAAAATGACCGAGCCGATATCGCGATTCCAGCCGGCTTGCTGAAAAGCGTCGATCAATTCAACCACGGTGCGTGGTCGGAACGCGTTGTACTTGGTCGGACGATTGATGGTGATGATGGCCGTGCGGCCAACGGTTTCGTAGAGGACGTCTTCGTAGTTGCTCATTGTTGATTCCTTGCTGGGGAGTGGAAAAAGCCTAGCCGATCATCGAGTAGCCGCCGCTGACGCTCAGCACTTGGCCCGTGACATGGCCGGCGGCGTCGGACGCGAGAAACACCACGGCGTTGGCGACATCGTCGGGACGGCCGATCTTCTTCAAGGGCAGGCTTTTGGCAATCTGCGCGAGCTGGTCGGGGGTAAACATGGTGTCTTTGTTGACCCACATGCTGTTGGCACCGACTTCAGTAGTCTGTTCCGGAATAGTCACGCCGGGGCACACCACGTTGCAGCGGATAGCATTACGACCATTCTCTTTGGCGATGGTCTTCATGAAACTATTGACCGCCGCTTTCATGCCACCGTAAACCGCTTCGCGCGGTTCACCCTGGCGGCTGGCATCGGAACTGATGCTGACGATTGCACCCTTGTTCTGCGGCGCCATGATCGCCAGCGCGGTCTGGGTGCAGTTCAGCATGCCGACAAAATTGATCTGGATGATCTTCGACCACAGCTCCGGTGTGGTCTGGGTAAAGAACATCAGCTGATCCCAGCCGACATTGTTTACCAGCACGTCGAGTCGGCCGTAAGCATCGGTGGTCTGCTTGAACATCGCCTGCACTTGCGCAAGGTCAGTGACGTCACACTTGACCACCTGCACCGCCGCCGCACCGGCCTTGCGTGCCTCATCGGCAACCGCATTGGCTTGATCGATGTCGATATCACCGATGGTGATGCTGGCACCTTCGCGCGCGAAGCCGAGCACGATGGCGCGACCGATATTGGATCCGCCACCGGTGACGATGACGGCTTTGTCTTTGAGTCCGAGATCCATGCAAGCTCTCCTGAAAAGCTTCGATTAACTATTTTGGCAAGGTCGGGCGCACTAAAGGATGCGCCCTCCAACACGATGAATTCATGAGCGCCTAGTTTGCCATGGACGCATCATATGGCGCGGCTGATCAGCTCTTTCATGACTTCGGACGATCCGCCATAAACACGCTGCACGCGGGCATCTTTCCATAAGCGTGCAATCTCATATTCATTCATATAGCCATAACCACCAAACAACTGCACGCAGGCATCGGTCACCTGTGAACGCAGCTCGGTATGGAACAGCTTGGCGGCAGCGGCCTGATCGGTGCTGAGGTTCTTCGCGACCAGAGCGGTCATACAGGCATCCAGGTGCGCCCATCCCACTTGCAGCTGGGTGCGCAACTCGGCCAGCACAAAGCGCGTATTCTGAAAATCCATGAGCGCATGGCCAAAGGCCTGGCGCTGTTTGACGTAATCGACGGTGATGTCGTAGGCCCGTTGCGCCGCGGAATGGGCCGAGACCGCAATCGACATGCGTTCCTGCGGCAGCTCCCGCATCATGTAAACGAAGCCCTGATCCTGTGCCCCGAGCAAATAGCTCGCCGGCACCAGCAGGTCGTCGAAAAAAATCTCGGCGACATCGGACGAAGCCTGACCGACCTTGTCGAGTTTGCGCCCGACCTTGTAACCCGCTCGGTCGGTTTCGCAAAAAAACAGCGAGATGCTTTTAGCGCCGGGTTCGGCGCCGGTACGCACGGCGAGGATGGCAATATCAGCCGTCACACCATTGGTGATGAAAGTTTTGGAGCCATTGATGCGGTAGTGATCACCTTCGCGCACCGCCGTGCTGCGTATCGCCTTTAAATCGCTGCCACCACCGGGCTCGGTCATGCAGATGCAGGCAATGGCGGTGCCATCAACCATGCGTGGGATCCAGGTCTTGCGCAGATCTTCGTTGGCGTACTTCAAGAGGTAATGGGCGACGATATCGGAATGCACACCAAAGGCAGGCGTCGCCGAGCCGGTATAGGACGTTTCTTCCAACACGATGGCGTTGGCGCGGAAATCGAGGCCTGCCCCGCCGTAGGCCTCGGGCATGTCCGGACACAACACACCCTGTTCACCGCAGGCCTGCCAGAAGCCCTTGTCGACCTGGCCTTGCGCTTCCCAGCGCGCGATGTTCGGTGTCAGTTCGGCGGCGAAAAATCGCCGCACAGCATCACGGAACTGGTGATGCTCTGGGTCGAACAGGGTGCGCGCCAGCATGGTGCTTGTCCTTAATAACTCTTGGGCAGATCCAGCACCTTTTCGGCGATGAAACACTTGATCAGTTGCTCGGTGACGGGCGCGATGCGGTTAATGGTGATTTCGCGGAACAATCGTTCTACGTGGTATTCCTTGGCATAGCCAAAACCGCCATGGGTGAGCACGGCCTGCAGACAGGCTTCGTGACCGGCCTTGGCACCGAGATACTTGCAGGCGTTGGCTTCGGCACCGCAGGGGCGATCGTTGTCGTACAGCCAGGCGGCCTTCATCACCATGTTGTAAGCGGCTTCGAGATTCATCCAGTTCTCGGCGAGCGGATGTTGAATGCCCTGGTTCATGCCGATGGGGCGGTCGAACACCACCCGTTCGTTGGCGTAGCGCGCTGCGCGCCGCAGGGCGTCCTGACCAATGCCGACGGATTCAATGCCAACCAGGATGCGTTCCGGATTCAGGCTGTGCAGGATGTAACCAAAGCCCTTGCCTTCTTCACCGATCAAATCTTCGTCGGGAATGAACAGGTTGTCGATGAACACCGCGTTGGAGTCGACCGCTTTGCGGCCCATCTTCGGAATGCGCTTGATTTCTATCTTGCTGCGATCAACGTCAGTATAAAAAACACTGATGCCATCGGTTGGCCGCTTGCAATCTTCAAAACGCGTGGTGCGCGCGAGCAACATGATCTTGCTCGCCACCTGGCCAGTGGAAGTCCAGACCTTCTGGCCGTTGACGAGATAACCGCCGTCTACTTTTTGCGCAAAGGTTTTGATGCGGGTGGTATTCAAGCCGGCGTCCGGTTCGGTGACACCAAAACAGCACTTGTCGTCACCCGCCACCAGCCGAGGCACCCAGCGCCGCTTCTGATCATCGGTGCCAAACACGACGATGGGATGGGGCCCGAACAGATTGATGTGCACGGTTGACGCTGCGGCCACACCGCCCCCATAGCTCACCACCTCGTGCATCATGATCGAGGCTTCGGTGACGCCCAGGCCTGCACCGCCGTACTCTTCCGGCATGGTAATACCCAACCAGCCAGCTTCGGCCATGGCGCTATGGAAGGCATGGGGAAATTCGCCGTCTTCGTCACGGTCCAGCCAATAATCAGCGTCGAAGCGGCTGGCCACGGCGCGCACAGCGTCACGTATCGCGCGCTGCTGATCGGTCAAATCGAAATCCACGAAAGTCTCCTTCAAAGAGAGGCAGGGAACGCCAGCATAGCGTCTGCAAGGGGGTCTTGCCGAAGCGTTAGAGGAAGTCTTGACGATTAGATTCGCCTGCGTATAGTAAGCATGCGTATTAAATACGTCAAAGCAAACACACTCGCCTATGGTTCGCGTCGATATACTCCGTTCCGTCGCCAGGGAACTGGCCAGCAATCACCTCGAAGGCAGGAGTCCGATGGCGCGCGACAAACAAGATCCCCGCGATGACGAGGTCAGTGACGAAGACTGGGCCATCCGCCTGGGCTTCTACATCCACGACACCTCGCGCCTGCGCCGCATTATTTACAACGCCGCCCTGAAGCCGGCCGGTGTGACCCGTTCCCAGGCTTGGGTGCTGGCTTACCTGTCCCGTAAGGACGGTATGGCGCAATCGGATCTCGCCGGGCAACTGGATCTGGGCAAGGTGGCGCTCGGCGGCCTGGTCGACCGCCTGGAAGCTGCTGAACTGGTCGAACGCCGCGCCGACGGGCGCGACCGCCGCGTCAAACGTATTTTCCTGACCGCAGCGGGGCGCAAGGTAGTGAGTAAGATGCGCTCGATTTCGGGCCCGACCAATGCCGAGATCCTGGCCGGCATCCCGCCCGAGGATGTGCGCGCGACGGCCCGCACTTTACGCGCGATTAAAGACAATCTACTGAAAATGACCAACGGCAGGGGCGGCGAATGAACGTGACCCTACCATCCCCTGCACGGGCTGAACTCAACACAACGGGCCGCCAGCGATGATCGAACGCAAACTGTTTTCTTCCGATCACGAGATCTTTCGTGACGCCGTCAGAAAATTCATCGCCCAGGAAATCACCCCCTTCCATGCGCAATGGGAAGAAGACGGCATCGTGCCGCGCGCGCTGTGGCACAAGGCCGGCGCAGCCGGCATGTTGTGCTGCGCAGTACCGGAAGCCTACGGCGGCGCGGGTGCGGACTGGCTGTACGACGTGGTGGTGTTCGAAGAAATGGCCCGCGCTGGCGCGACCGGCCCGGGCTTCATGATCCACACTGATCTGGTGGCCACTTATCTGAGTAGCTTCGGCAGCGAAGAACAGAAGTCCAACTGGTTACCCAAGATGGTCAGCGGCGAAGTGATAGGTTCGCTGGGCATGACCGAGCCCCATGCCGGCTCGGATCTCAAGAACATTCGCACCCGTGCAGTGCGCGACGGTGACGACTACGTCATCAACGGCCAGAAAGTATTCATCTCCAACGGTCAGTTGTGCGATCTGATCGTGCTGGCCACCAAGACCGATGGTGACGCAGGTGCCAAAGGCATCACGCTGTTTCTGGTTGAAGGGGATCGCGCCGGTTTCACCCGCGGCCGCAATCTCGCCAAGCTCGGCATGAAAGCCCAGGACACCTCGGAGCTGTTCTTTGACAACGTGCGCGTGCCTGCCTCCAATCGTTTGGGCGAAGAAGGCCAGGGTTTTGCCATCATGATGACCAAGCTCGCGCAAGAACGCCTGGCCCAGGCCATCCGCAGCGCGACAGTTATCGAGACCGTTATCGACTGGACGGTGGAATACACCGCCCAGCGCGAAGCTTTTGGCCAGACCATTGCCGATTTCCAGAACACGCAATTCAAACTCGCCGAGCTGAAAGTTGAAGCCACCGCCGGGCGCGTGCTGACCGATCGCTGTATGGAGTTATTCATCGATGGCAAGCTCGATGCTATCGACGCGGCGGTGGCAAAAACTTTTTTATCCAACCTCCATTGCAAGACGGTCGACGAATGCCTGCAGCTGTTTGGTGGTTGGGGTTATATGTGGGAATACCCGATTTGCCGCGCCTATGCCGATGCACGGGTGGTAAAAATCGCCGGCGGCTCCATCGAAGTCATGAAATATCTGATCGGCCGCGACATGTTCAAGCACCATAAGCTCGGTAAACGCACGCGACAGGCTTAGGCCTGCACTTAGGCAGCCGAACGGCGTTCACGCAAACTGACTCGCAACGAGGACCAAACCAATGGCCAATACCGCAATCGCTTCGCCCGATATCAATTTGAGCACGCTCGAATTCTGGGCACTGCCCTATGAAGAACGCGAACGGTCTTTCAAATGGCTGCGCGATAACCAACCGGTATCCTGGCATCCAGCACCGGCGCCGCTGGCGCCAGGCCTGGAAAACAGCAAAGGCTATTGGGCGATCACGCGCTTTGATCACATTAAGGAGCTGTCGCGCAACGACACCATATTCTCCTCGGCCGAAGGCGTTTTTCTCGACGACTTCCCCCAGCTCGAGACCATCCTGTCCTTTATCGTGATGGATGACCCGCGCCACAAGGCGCTGCGCAGCATCGTCCAACACGCTTTCAGTCCACGCAACATCCGCCGCATGGAACAACAGATCGGCGAGATGACCGAGCGCCTGATCAGCGAAGTCGCGCCGCTCGGTGCAGGCAATCTGTGTGAATTGGTCTTCAAGCAGCTGCCGGGGCTGGTGTTTGCCGGTGTGTTTGTTGGCATCAGCGATCCCCATAAACGCGAGATTCTGATCGAAGCGGCCGAACAACTCGGTGGCTGGGCGGATCCCAGCTACGCCCATATCGGGCCGCCGCTGGCGGTGTTCCAGGACGCGGCCCAGAAGATCATGGCCATTGCCTATGCCGAAGCCGAACGCTGCCGCCGTGAGCCCGACGACAATCTCATGACCTGGGTGGTGCAAGCGGATCATGAAGGTCAGCGCATGACCCAGGAAGAACTTGGCGCGTTTTTCACGCTGCTGGTCGGAGCCGCCAATGACACCTCACGCCACGCCATGGCCCATGCGGTTTTGAATCTGCAGCACTACCCTGAGCAAAAAGCCTGGCTGCTGGCGGATTTCGAAGGGCGGGTTGATAACGCCGTCGAAGAGATCCTGCGCTGGTCACCGCCCCTGCTGCATTTTCGTCGTACTGCGCTCAAGGATTTTGAACTCGAGGGCGTGACCATCAAGGCCGGTGACAAATGTGTGCTGTGGTACTGCTCGGGCAACCGCGACCAACGTGCTGTTCCTGATCCAGACAGATTCGATCTGAGCCGTGCACCCAATCGCCACCTCAGTTTTGGTTATGGCCCGCACTTCTGCATGGGCGCATCACTCGGCCGCCAGATGGTGAAATCGAGTCTGCGTGAATTCAACAAGCGCATGCCCGATCTTGTGGTCGGCGAGCCCAAGATGCTGCTGTCGAATTTCATGAACGGTGTGCAATCGCTCGAAGGTCGCTGGGCGCCGTCCAAGTAGCCCTGCTTTACCCGGCGCGCGATCGCAAGCGCGTTATGTGGTTCGCTTCACAACGTGAGTCGCGGCTGAGAGGATTCAGCCGCCTCATCCTCAACGACTGCCTTGTGCTCGGGTCCGACCCAGCGTAGTGATAGCGCGATAACAACCAGGGCAATGAGGGCCGGACCGCCGTGGTGGGCCCGGCTTGTCCGACAGGAGCATTCCATGCCAGCAAAATTGTGCACAGCGCCGCGATTGCGCGCCTGGTCTTTTGCCTTCGGCGCGCTCTTGCTGCCCGGCCTCAGCAGCGCCGCAGAGCAACTGCTGAGCGCGGCCCAAGCGCCCGCTGCGCCAAGCTGCGCGCTCACCGTTCAAGGCGACCCGGCGCCCAGCAGTCTGAACAAATATTTCGGCCAAGTGATCTATGTCGATTTCTGGGCGTCCTGGTGCGGCCCTTGCCGACAGTCTTTCCCCTTCATGAATCAGTTACAAAGTGAGTTCGCCGACCGCGGTTTGGCGGTATTGGCCATCAATCTCGACGAAGAAGCGGCCGAGGCACAAAATTTTCTCGCCACGCATCCCGCCAGCTTCAAAGTTGTGCAAGGCTCAAATCAAGAGTGCGCAGCGAGTTTTCACGTGGAAGCCATGCCATCGAGCTATTTGATCGATCGCGCTGGCAAGGTGCGATATATCCACCATGGATTCCGAGCCGGCGACGTGAACGTGTTACGCGAACTGACGGCGG
>JANOXY010000821.1:0-3518 GCA_031418675.1 Pseudomonadota bacterium | reverse complement strand
AACGTCAAGCAGGCCATTCTCAAGGCCACTGAACTGGACATGCGTCTGGTCATGCGCCCACTGCGCAATACCGAGCGGGTGTTGAACAATGTCGCAGTAGAACGCCTGCTGGCTAAGGAAAAAGAACTCGGGGCCAAGATCAGCTTCGATGACATCGCCAAAGAAGTGGTCGGTGTTTATCCGAAGATCATGCTCGAAGGCGAGATGGACATCGGTGCCTGGTCCTGTGGCCTGGTCGCCGAACTCATCCACGACCTTCCGACCTGCAAGGAACTCATCGACCGCATCATGGCTGAAGCCAACAGCATCATTCGTGAGGGTCTGGCGCGGTTTGCGGCATGAGGGCTGTCGTGGCCTGAATGTGCGGATAAATTCGCACCTACAGTAGGACGTGGTGCATTCTGTAGGTCCGACTTCAGTCGGACATTCGCATTTGCGAAGTACTTGGAGACACTGCGTTCAGTGTGCGAATAAATTCGCACCTACGGGGTGCGGCGTTTTTTTCCTACCGTGTAGGCTTCGGCGTCGGCTCTGCTGGTGTCCTTGCGGTATTGCGTCATGTCGCGGGGATACTGAGTGACTACCCTCCCCGAGGCAGGATCGCGGAAGTAGTTGTTGCAGGGCTCGGCCCACACGCGCACAGCATTGGCATCGCGCTGTATGCCGTCGTTGTAGTCGGCCATGACCTGGGCACGGACGTCCAACCAATCCAGTTGTTGTTCGTCGAGGCGCACGAGCTGGCGCTGGATATAGCCCGCCTGGCATTCGATCATGAACAGGATCGAGCCCTTGTTGGTATTGGGACCATAGAGCTGGAATAAATTGGGGAATCCCGCCGTGGTGACACCGAGGTAGGCTTGCGCGCCGTCGCGCCAAGCGTGTTCGAGTGTCAGCCCAGCGCGGCCAGTCACTTGCAAGGCAGACAAATACCGACTGACTTTGAAGCCGGTCGCAAAAATTAAAGTGTCCAGTTCGTGTTCTGCGCCGTCGCTGGTGCGCAGACCGCGCGTAGTAATTGTGTCGATGTCACAGACATTCAGCGTCACGTTGTCGCGATTGAAACTCGGGTAGTACTTGCTCGACAGCAAGACCCGTTTGCAGCCGAACGAATAGCGCGGTGTCAATAAATCCCGCGTTCGCGCATCGTCGACCAAAGCGATATTGGCCAGGCCCGCCGCCACGGAACTCGCGTAACGCTCAGGGTCATTGAGCAACTCGAAACCGTCGAACTCCTTGAACAAGCGCGCACGATTCTGTTCCACCGCATCGGGTGCATGTTTGAAATAGTCGAGCTTATCGGCGCGGTAAGGCTCGTCATTTTTAGGCAACACCCAATTGGGCGTGCGCTGGAAGACCGTGAGGTGCTGGGCGAGCTTGGCGATCTCCGGGATGCACTGCACGGCACTGGCCGCACTGCCGATGATGCCCACGCGCTTGCCCATGAGATCGTGACCATGATCCCAGCGCGCAGTATGAAATGCAGTGCCAGAAAAATCGTTCAATCCCGCAATATCGGGCCAGCTCGGTTCGTTGAACATGCCCTGGGCTGCGATCAGGATCTCCGCTACGTGGTTCACACCATCGGCGCTGACGATACGCCATAGGGCAGCATCTTGGTCCCAGGTCGCGGCAGTGACGGTAGTGTTAAATCGGACGTGGGGTGTGACGCGATATTTATCAGCGCACGCACGCATGTAGTCGAGGATCTCGGGCGCCGTGGCGTAGGGACAGGACCAGTCCCGTTTGATCTCGAAACTGAAAGAATAAAGATGTGATGGCACATCGCAGGCCGCGCCCGGGTAGCGGTTAAACCACCAGGTGCCGCCCAGCTCGGCGGCTTTCTCCAGAATCACAAAATCGTGATACCCCGCCGCCAGCAGCTTGATGCCCATACAGATGCCACCGGGGCCGGCGCCAACGATGACGATGCGCCGTCGCTTGGCCGATTCTGCATACATAGGTAACGATGCTGCACTCACGGCAGTCCCGCTCCGCGTGGCACCTTCACCGGGGTCACATAGAGCACCGCCTCGCGGTTTGCTTTGCGTTTGACGTCCGAAAAATCCGGCGCCACGCACAACAACAGCGTGTTGCCATTCACGCCGCCCAGGGCACAGGCATAAACACCGTAACCCGCCGGGCCCTGCACGGTGTCCACCACGCGACCATTGGGCGCCACCCGCACGGCGCGCCCCCCCATGGCGTCCGCCACCCACACGTGATCCTCGGCATCGATGGCACAACCATCGGGAATAAAATCGGTCTCCAACATGGTTTCCATGGAATCCCACGGTGGCACAACACCGAGCTCGGCGTGACAGCGCCGCTCTCCCAAGGTGCCATCGGCGTCGATCGTGAATGCCGTCAAACAGGCACGGAAACTCTCGGCCACGATCAAGGTGCGGCCATCGGCCGTGATCACCGTGCCATTGGGAAAGCGCAAACCCTCCGCCGCCACGCATACCTGGCCATTGGCATCAACCCGCAGCAGATTGGTATCGGCCGGCTTGCCGTGGTTAAACAAATCAAAGCCGAGGTTGCCAACGTAGGCGCGACCCAGCTTGTCGACCACCATGTCATTGCAGAAGTTTGCCGACAGGGCCGACAGATCGGCGTGGGCTGTCAACGCGCCCTGCGCGGTCCGGCGCAGCAAGCGCCGGTCCTTCATCGACACCACCAGCAAGGAGCCGTCGGGCATAAAACCGATGCCCGAGGGTTGCTGAGGGACTTCCACCGCTACTTCGGCCGCACCGCTGGGCGTTACCCGCATCACGCGCTCGGCATAGATGTCCGCCACGTACCAGGCGCCTTCGTGCCAGCGCGCGCCTTCGTAGAACGTGCCACCTTCGAGCAATGTCTGCATGTTGATTACCGCACCAGGGATGCTGGCCCGCGACGATACCGCGCCGGGCCACGGCCGACTATCCCCCGCGCGGGACTAGCCCCGGGCCGCGGTCAAATTGGTTATCCTCCACATTCGCAGACCGCTTGCGGCAACACCGGAGGCGCATAAACCGCTAGCGCCAGCTATCCTGATGGCCGTCATTGGCTGTCCGATACACGAGACGTAACGAGCGGCCGCGAGCGTCTTGTCCATCAACCAACTCGGAACTACCAACAAGGACACCCGCACATGAAAACCGGCTACATGATGATGATGGCGAACCTGCACGAAGGCATGTCCGACGCCGAGATGATCCGCGAAGAACTGCGCATCGCGGAACTCGCTGAAGAAGTGGGCTACGACGTGATCTGGTGTGCCGAGCATCATTTTGAGTCCTACTCGATGGCCGTCGACAACATCCAGATCCTGACCTGGCTGGCAGCGCGCACCAAGACCATCGAACTGGGCAGCGCCGCCCTCATCCTGCCGTGGTGGACACAGCCCATCCGCCTGGCGGAAAAGATCGCCACCATCGACGCGATGAGCAACGGCCGTTATCTGATCGGTTTCGGACGGGGTCTGTCGCGCAATGAGTTCGAGTCCTTCGGCATCCCCATGCACGAAACCCGTGGCC